>CAZKVA010000087.1:0-7760 GCA_964556035.1 uncultured Actinomycetota bacterium | reverse complement strand
AACCAGTTTCCTTATATGAGGATGCACGGTAATTTATTGCCGTGAGGATGTCACATAAAGCCCTATAATGAAATTATAGTTAATCTATATTATTTAAGCTTGGTTATTACCTGATTTGCTCCAAGCATAAAACATTAAATATAATATGATGCCTTTAAGGATCTCAAAGAAAACTCAAATATCGTACCTCTTTAAATATGCTGTGAGATCGAGGATATCCGACAGATTTAAAAGACCTTTGATGTGCAGTTTCAAGATAACGAATAGATGTAATCTTGAGTGTATTCATTGCCCTTTTGTAAAGAATGGCAACTCCATAGAATTAGATTTTAAAAAGACGAGAGATATCATGAATGAATTATACCTTGATGGTGTAAGGATACTCGTTTTTGAAGGAGGAGAACCGCTATTGTGGAAAGACAGGATGGAGGGAAAAGATATAAATGACCTTATTACAGAAGCAAAGAAATTATTCTTTTTCGTGTGCATCACCACTAATGGTACCCTTCCTTTTGATAATGTCGATCCCGATATAATCTTTATAAGCCTTGACGGACTGAAGCAGACCCATGACCATATAAGGGGAGAAAGTTTTGAAAAAATAATTTTAAATATCGACAGGTTTCACAGGAAAAAGAAAATAATCGCAAACATCTGCATTAGCAGGGTTAATTTTATGGAAATACCGGAATTGGTCAAATACCTGAATAATAAAGTATACGGGATAACTATCCAGTTTTTTTATCCTTATCCTGAAGTTGAAAACCTGAGCCTTAATCCTTTTCAGAAAAAACAGATTTTGGGTGAACTGGCAGAACTTAAGAAAGAAGGATATAGATTGCTTGATTCATCCAGTTGTTTTCAAAAAATGGAGGCAAACACGTGGAAGTGCCGCGATTTTTTAGTGGCAAGTGTTGAACCCGGAGGACAAGTAAACTATGGATGTTATCTTAAAAACAGGGTAGAAGATATATCATGTGCAGATTGCGGATTTTCTGCACACTGCGAAATATCACTTGCTTATGATCTGGACCCCGGAGCAATAAAGACTGCAAGGGATATATTCTGGAGAAGTTAGTCTATATGAACACCTTCAAGGTTTAGCAGTCTCTTTTTAAGACCTGGTCCTGCTGAAAAACCACCAAAGCTTCCATCACTTTTTATTACCCTGTGGCAGGGCACTATAATGATCACTGGATTTTTACCAAGAGCATTACCCACTGCACGGCCTGCATTAGGATTTCCACATATGCCGGCAATGTCACCATAGCTAAGGGTCTTTCCATAAAGGATACTTCGTGCAGCATTCCAGACTTTCTTTTCAAATGCTGTTCCAAATATAAAGAGAGGTTTAAGATCTGTATCTTTAGCAGTACCTTCAAGATAAGCTTTGATCTTTTCTTCGATTAATGTAGACTTCTTATCATATAAAGAAATACTACTATCAGTCTTACTTCTGCCCTTATTATCAGATCTGTCGCTTGCAATATTTATTTTCTTTAAATAATCATTAAAAAAATTATGATCCGTACCAATACATACTACCCCGGGATTATTTTCAGCACCGGTCCAAAGATAATTAAGTAAACCAATAGCAGTGCTAAATTTTGCTCTATTTAAAATCATTAAACCACTCCGCTATTATACTGCATCCAAATTTAGTTAGTTCGAACATTTATGGCAATCGATCCCTGCAGTCATGTATCGGCCTAATAAACAGCCTGATCTACTAAGACAATTATACCCCCGGGACACAATTACCTTTGCTTATTACCGGCTGTTTAGCCTGATAAAATTCTCGATTGAACGGTCATATGTGCGCTCTGCCTTGGTGTCGAAATAGCATGCCGGCAGTTCGCCGGCACTCCTATGGTAGGATATGCATTCGCAGCATATTCCTTTACGGGAACATGGCTCATAGGAACAATTACAATTTTTTAGATTCCTTTCTTTACTGCATTCCAAAAAAAATCTCCCCTTTATTAATACTCAATACCCTTTTTGCTTTTGTGTCTTTGCTGTAAGCATGTTTTATATGCAATAATATTATTTGTCTCATCAAGGATTATCATATCATATTTACCGCTGTTTATTCTCTCATAAAGCGCTTAAAAAAGTTTTGTAGCATGAAATGTTAATTATTTTTTAAATTTAGTGAGGCTACAAGCTTCTTATATGATCAATTCTTATTATTATTGATGCAATGGGGTATTGGAAGAAATGATTATTATATCAGCATCATTATCCAGAACATTAATTTAATCCAATAATCATAAATATGTCGACTTTGGGGGATTATAGAATTGTGATCCAGAGCAAGTTCTTATAAATAATTTCCACAATTTTTTACCACTTAAACTGTATGATATAATACTATTGTATAATATCATACAGTTATTTTTATAAATAATATATGGTAATCACAGGAAAGAATCAAATATCACATTTGATATCTTCTCTGAATCATGCCTGGCAAAGTCCTTATTGCTTATAATATCTGCCTTTACTACCCTGATTCTTTTGGTCAGCATCCTGCTATCGTCCATGACTCTGAAAGAATTTTTCTTTGTATGCTTCTTTATGAGATCCTCTGATATCCTGCCACTATTGACAATCAGATTATCAATACTGCCACCTAAATATTTTTCCACTGCCAATAGGTGGTCAGAAACTGTAAAATCATCGGTCTCTCCTGGTTGTGTCATTATATTGCAGATATATATTTTTTTGGCTTTCGATTCCTTTATCGCATCAGCAACACCTTTTACCAGCAGATTGGGTATTATACTGGAAAACAGGCTGCCCGGCCCCAGTATTATCAAATCCGCTTCCATACAGGATTTAAGCACCCCTTTATATGCAATAGGCTCACCCGGTATCAGAAATATCTCGTCTATCGAGCCACGATAGTCAACAATTTTTGTCTGGCCAAGAATACTTTTACCATCCTTAAACCTTGCACCCAGGACAATATTTTCCAGTGTAGACGGCAGGACCTTTCCCTTTATGGCAAGGATACGGCTCGTCTCTGATATACCAATGGCAAAGCTTCCTGTGATAGCAGTCATAGCCGCTATATAGAGATTCCCGAATGAGTGGCCCGAAAGATCCGATTTGCCCTTGAACCTGTACTGGAAAAGCTCCGACATAAGTGAATTTGATTTTGCCAGCGATACAATACAGTTCCTTATATCCCCGGGAGGCAGCATATTCAGGTCCTTTCTCAGGCGGCCAGAACTTCCGCCGTCATCTGTGACAGTGACTATTGCTGTTAACTCATCTGTCCTGTGTTTGAGACCTTCCAGGAGAGTGGAAAGCCCTGTTCCTCCGCCAATACCTGCTATTTTTACATTTTCTATCATTGCTGCTATTCCTTAAAAATATCTGGTTCTGATTAAGTTTATATATTTTTATTTTATTATATTAAAGGTAAAATATGTAATATTAATTTTTTTAAAAAAGGAACAATATGGAATTAATCATCAGAGAAAACTATGAAGAAATGAGTAAGGCCGCTGGTAGCATCATTGCAGAACTGGTAAGAAAAAAACCGGACTGTGTTCTTGGCTTTGCCACGGGAGGTACTCCCGTGGGGACATATAGGGAGCTTGCAAGGATGCATAAGGATGGAAGTATAGATTTTTCGGAAGTTATAACTTTTAATCTTGATGAATATCTGGGAATAGGAATTGATCTTGACAAGCCTTATGAGGCTGATCAGAGCTATGCCAGATTCATGCATGAAGAATTATTTAAACATATAAATATTAAGAAAGAAAATATTCATGTACCTGATGGGCTGACAGAGGACCCGGATAAGTTCTGTGCCTGGTATGAAGAAGAAATAAAAAGAGTGGGGGGAATCGATCTGCAGCTTCTTGGTATTGGCGGAGATGGGCACTGGGCATTTAATGAACCTGGTTCATCGCTTGCCTCAAGGACCAGGGTACAGGCTCTTAACAAACAGACCCTTGAAGATAATTATGAGAGTTTCTATAGAAAAGCCGATGTAAAAAAGGAAGATATGCCAAATTCTGCTATCACTATGGGAATAGGGACCATACTTGAATCAAGACATGCTCTTATGTTAGTAAATGGGATAAAAAAAGCAGAAATAGTGGCAAAGGCTCTTGAAGGATACATAACATATGAGGTTACAGCTACGGCCATCCAGATGCATCCGGGGAAAGTTACTACTATACTGGATAAGGGAGCAGCCTCTAAGCTGACCTGGACCATCAACAGTTTCTAAAATATTTCTTCGGTTTCTTCTGTTGTGTAAAATAAATTCTTGTATTCATCCTGGGATATGAGTCCTGTTGTTTCCAAAAGATAGGATCTGGCTTTTTCCCGTTCAGATATGGCAGTGTTTTTCAGGTCCGCAAGTTTTTTTGGTATGCCCTTTTCCAGGAGTATTTTCTTTATGCTATCAAATAAATAATCACTCCCAAAAAGCAATTTCCCTTCATCAAGAATCTTAGAGGCTACCATAAATTCAAAACAGTTAAAACTTAACTGTTGTTTTACTTTATCTATGTCCTTTATGATATAATCTATTTCTTCACGGTATGCTGGCATCTTTAGCAGATAATATTTTTCATGATATATTGAGCGGTCAAGCTCCTTGATTATATCTTCTGGCAAATCCTCTGTTATGATGATAATATCCAGATCTGATCCATTAACCATTTTACCGGTAGATGATTCAGGCCGGGATTCCCTGTGGGCCATACTGTATACTATATCTCCGGCAATTATAAAAACTGCTTTTTTTTTGATCTCCTCATGATACTTTTGTGAACTTACTACCCTGGATATTATTTCTTTGGAAAGAATAAATTTATCCATGCTTATCTTCTCTATACTTCTGGAAAGTTCCATTGCTTTTAACTTGATATTTTCAATATCATCATCAAGGCCGAGCACTGTATAAGTAAGAAATTCCCTGAGTATTGAAGGGGATAGTCTTGCAAAGCCTTCTACTTGTCTATCGAATCTTAAATACCTTTTTCCTATTGTCTCTGTAAGTATTTTCTCTGATCTATTGCAAATACGCCATATAAATAATGCGTCGCTTCTACTTTTTTCCAGAAGTTTCCTACCAGTTAAAGGACCACTTTCCCTTAGCAATTCTATTATTTCTTGCATAAGTATGTTTAGCCCAGTTTCTTTTTAATAACTTCTGCTATTGATTCTGCAAAGCCTTTTGTCTCTTTTTGTGTAGGTCCCTCAACCATTACTCTGCACATCGCCTGGGTACCGGAATATCTAATAAGGATACGGCCCTGATTCCCAAGTGTCTTTTCAACTTCGCCTACTGCATCCATTATTTCCTGCTGCTCGTCAAGAGGCGGCTTGCTTTTAACAGTTACATTTATCGTGACCTGGGGAAAGACTTTCATTACTTTAGCAAGCTCTGAAAGCTTTTTGTTCTTCTTTTTTATAATTGCAAGAAGCTGAAGTGCTGCAAGTATTCCGTCCCCTGTAGTATGATGATCCAAAAATATTAAATGCCCTGAATCTTCACCTCCTATTATTGCATCTTTTTTCAACATTTCTTCAAGGACATATCTGTCTCCAACTTTTGATTTTATCTGCTCTACGCCCATTTTTTCCAGCGCAATAGAAAGACCCATATTGCTCATAACCGTAGTGACGATAGTATTATTTTTAAGATTGCCCTCTTCTTTCAGATACTCTGTGCAGATCGCCATTACCTGGTCCCCGCTTACAATATTTCCTTTTTCATCAGATACTATCAGCCTATCGCCATCGCCGTCGAAAGCAAGACCTATATCGGAACCGGATTCCAGTACTTTTTTTGCAAGACCTTCCGGGTGAAGGGCGCCGCAGTTTAAATTGATATTCATACCATCAGGATCAGTATTGAGGGCTATCAGGTCTGCCCGCATCTCCTTAAACAGCAATGGTGCGACTTTATAAGTAGCTCCATTTGCACAATCAATAACTATTTTCATTCCTTCAAGACTCAGATTTTTGGGAAATGTCTGTTTTAGAAATACTATATAGCGCCCAAGCGCATCAGTCTCTCTGGTGGCTTTACCGATTTCGGCAGACAAGCAAAGCTTTCCAGAAATATTTTTTGAAAATATAAGTTTTTCAATATCAATTTCTTTTTCATCCAATAGCTTGAAACCTGTTTTTGAAAATATTTTTATTCCATTGTCTTCAAACGGATTATGTGATGCAGAAATGACAATTCCTGCATCTGCGTCCAGATTTGTTGTGATAAACGCAATACCAGGGGTAGGTAGAGGCCCTATAGTTATTGCATCAGCGCCCATTGAGGTTATGCCGGCGACCAGCGCACTTTCAAACATATATCCTGAAAGCCGCGTATCTTTGCCTATGACGATCCTGGGTCTGTGTCCTTCTTTTTTTAATATATATGAAACCGCCTGTCCTATCTTCATTGCCATTTCAGGAGTCATAGGGTATTTGTTTGCTATTCCCCTTACTCCGTCTGTTTCAAATAATTTTCTCATGCTTATCTCCTTTTGCCCATTTCAATATTTTGCCTTGATTTAATAATCGTTTTCGGTGGATAATATCCCCTTGCGGTTGTATTGGGATAGAGAAGCACGTCTTTGGAGAGCAGGCTCCCGGGCATTGTTACACTATTACATCCTGTTTCAACACCATCTGCAAAAATTGCCCCGAACTTGCGAAGTCCAGTCTCATACTTATTATCATCTATAGTCAGGACAATTTTTGACTCAATAATCTTTAGATTTGCAAGCTTTGTCCCTGCACCAAGGTTTACCCTGCCCAATATACTATCTCCGATATATGCAAAATGCCCCGCTTTGCTATCACCAAGCATTATTGCAGTCTTCATCTCTGTATTATGGCCGACAACGCATTTATTTCCCACTATTACATTGCCCCTAATATATGCTCCCTGCCGAATTTCATTGTCATCCCCAATCATGGCAGGGCCTTTGATCAATGCTCCAGACTCTATAACTGTGCCCCTGCCGATATATATTTCATCATCTGCCAGGAAAACACCTGCATATATAATAGAAGCGCCTTTCAGTTCGATCCCGTCTTTTGAAACGGTACCGCTGGCACTGTTAATAGTAAATCCTGATTTTAGCACTTCGCCATTATGTATGACCATATCTTTATCTAAAAGTGAGGAACTTTTTCTTAGATCTGATACATTTGGAACAATATTATCCTCTATATATTTATTTATATTTTTCAGGCCTTCCCACACAAATTCCGTATTCTTAAAAAGTCCCTTCAGGTGGCTGCCTTCAAGATCAAAAAAATCTTCTGGTCCCAGCATGTCTTGCTCCCATCTTAATAAAATAATAATAAATAAATATATTTCTTAGTAAAAATTTATAAGAAAATTATAGATAATTTTTCGATATTAACAATATTACATTAAATTCTTTTCTGATTCTACCTGCATTTTCTTATAATAGGCCGAATTCCTATATTGACATCTACCCCTAAAATTAATAGAATTTTGCTTTGGATAAAAAATGAATAATAAGATATATCATAACAGCGCTACATCGCCAAGAGAAATGACAATATTTTCTTAAGAATGAGGATAGAATAAGAAATTGATCTAGTTATTATTTATAGAATGTCTTATGAATCACAATTCTATAAACAGTTAAAAATTAGCGTAATTTAGGTTATTAGATCCGATAAGCACAATAGATTATGATACTGGAGTAGAAAACACACGAAATAGAAGAATAAATAAGAAAAATATCCCA
>CAZKVA010000086.1:0-7917 GCA_964556035.1 uncultured Actinomycetota bacterium | reverse complement strand
TGATTGGAGCCGATGACCGGACTTGAACCAGCAACCTGCTCATTACGAATGAGCTGCTCTACCATTTGAGCTACATCGGCATATGCGTACTAAACCTCTCATCACAGATTTTAAAAACCTTAGGATTCCCGCTTTGTTTTAAAAAAATCCGAACCAGGAGCATGTCCGAAAACTGGATCTTGGTTTGTTGCTTCCTTAAGAAGTCTTTTTGTCCGTCTTTTTATTAGAAAATCCGTCACTAATTTTTTTATCTGCCCTGGTCCTACCCTTTGGAGCACTTGTCCTTTCCCTGGCTGGTCTGCCTGTGTCCTGGTTCTTTCCTTTTGAAAGGTCTCCATTTCCAGGGCTCTCACCGCCTTCGGTCTTATCAGCCGCTTCCTGCATTTTCACATAATCCATATTGGGCTCGCCATACTCATCAAGCTCGACTCTTTCTTTGGTCACCTCGACCTCAGCATAAGGTATGGATTTTCTGGTATGATTCTCCAGGTATACGACAAGGGACTCCTTTAGAGGTTCATAGCCGCAGACTATTCCGCATCCATGGCATGACTTTACCTTTATGCCTTTCTCGGGTGCATTATCAACAAATTCCTGGTAAGATTCATGTTCATATTTTAAGCAGCACATAAGTCTCCCGCAGATCCCTGAGATCTTAAGCGGATTGAGCGGAAGGTTCTGGTCCTTTGCCATTTTGATAGATATGGATTCAAAATCAGTAAGGAAACTTTTACAGCAGAGATTTCTGCCGCAGGGGCCCAATCCTCCTATTATCTTGGCTTCATCCCTTACACCTATCTGCCGGAGCTCTATCCTTATCTTAAAATGGGAAGCAAGTTCTTTGACCATCTCCCTGAAATCGACCCTCTTCTCAGCAGTGAAGCAAAATATCATCTTGCTCTTATCAAACATCACATGAACATCAACAAGCTTCATGCTGAGCTTGTGTTTTTTTATCATTTCAGTAAATTTGCTATATCCTTCTTTTTCCTTGGTCCTGTTCAGCTCATCTACAGAAAGGTCATAATAAGTGGCCTTTCTGACTATTTTATTTAAGGGGGCAGTTATACCCTGCTCTTTTATTTCTACCGTAGGTACAGCAACTTCACCGATCTCAAGGGCATCCTCTATATGGCAGATGACCCTGTCACCCACTTCTACTTTTAACCCTGCAGGATCACAGTAATGGACATTATCATTTTTCTTAAAACTAATTCCAATTATAAAAGCCATCCGGCCTCACCTCTCAAGTATTAATCCGTCAACATTCAAGAAAATATTATCAAGAGCCAGTTCCGGATTTATCGAATATCCGAGATATGCCCTGTTTCCTTCTATTGCCTCAAGCAATTTGATGATCTCCCTAATCCTGACATTCCTAATCTTATCATTAATGAAAGAATAGTTGTTTTTAAAATTCAAATTTTCCTGGCTTGCACCGAGTCTTACAGTAATAATATCTTCAAGCCAGGCTGATATTATATCAAAAACCCTGCTTATCCCCAACTTTTTAAATTTTGCCAATTTCCTCTTATGCTTGGATTTTAAAATAGACTGGTATTTCTTAAGGTCATCTTTGTCGTAGTCCCTATTATCTATCCTTTCCAGTTCCATTTCCAGGGAAGAGCGTATCCCTGCTTCCATTTTCCTGAGTATTCCAAGGACCCTTAGCGATAGATCAAGTGTATCATGGTTTATTTTCTTATCTACCAATATGCTTTTTAGCCCCTTGTCCAAGTATTTTTCAAGTATTTTAAATTCCGCCTGCTTTGAGCTGCCGTCTTCAAATTCAAAATTCCATGAATATACGAGGCATCTGGATATTATTGTCGGAAGCATGACTGATATATCTTCTGAAAGTAAAATAAATACAGATCTTTCATCCGGAGGATCCTCAAGTGTCTTAAGTAGCCTATTGGCAGCCTCTTTATTCATCAGTTCCGCTTCCCTGATTATGCAGATCTTCCTGCCAGGACCATAGGCACTCATGCTCATAAATCTCTGGAGGGTGGTGATCTCCTCTATCCGCAAAATATTTCCCTCAGACTCCACCACCAATATATTAGAATTGACACCTTTTATGATCCCCCGGCAGATCTCACAATTACCGCAGCCGCCCTCTGTGCAGTTTATGGAAGCCGCAAATGAGAGTGCGAGCTTATATAATTGATCTGTACTGTTTCCAGAAAAAAAATAGGCATGTGAGATACTGTCAGTTTCCACCACTGCAGAAAGAAGCTTGATATTAGATTGGTTCATACTATCATCGATTAAAAATTCCAGTTCCTGAAAAAGCCTCATAGTTTATCCAATTCCGTGTCTACTCTTTCCTTGATCTGACCGAATATTTTCTTAATATCCTGTTTGCCATCGACGAGTACTATACGGTCACTGTATTTTCGTGAAAGCTCAAGATATCCTTCATATATGCTCTGTTTGAATTTATCTTCTTCACTCTCTATCCTGTCCCTGCTCTTTGAAGATCCTTTAAGCCTTTCTTCACCGCCGTCGACATCTACTGAAAGCAGGAAGGTCAGGTCCGGGACGATCCCATCAGTTGCCCATAGGCTTAGTTCCATGATCTTTTCCACACCCAATCCCCTGGCTATTCCCTGATATGCAATGGTCGAATCGAAAAACCTGTCACATATTATTATTTTCCCTCTACCAAGTGCCGGACCGATGACTTTTGAGACAAGCTCTGCACGGGAAGCTTCGAAAAGAAAGGTCTCTGCCTTATGAGACATGCCTGCATTTTCCCGGTCCAGAAGCATCTGCCTTATCTTATCTCCCAGGGCTGTTCCCCCTGGCTCTATCGCTGTTATCACCTCAAGACCTTTTCTCTTCAAATAATCGGCCAATAGTGCTATCTGAGTAGTTTTACCTGAGCCGTCCAGTCCCTCAAATGTTATAAAGAGTCCCTTCATAATGATCTTTCACGGTCCCTGATTTACTATTAACTTTTTTTATTCTTAAGATGTTGAGCCGTCTGATACATAAATGCTTCAAGCCGCGTCTCTGTGGTACCCTGCTCAAGTCCGTCAAAAGCCAGGTTCAGCCATGGAATCCTGTAGTCTTCCTTAATGCTCTTAGATATTGCATTTACAATATTCCCAGGTATGCATGTAAAAGGAAGTACGTTTATTATTCCATTAGCCCCGTTTTTTATCCACTCCACTGATTTACCTACCGAAAGGGCCGCTTCGCCAAACCATTTTATCATATATGGTTCTGCATTTTTCCAGACCTGGTATATATCATTTTCCTTTTCCTCTCTTAAGAATCCCCTGAGCGGTTTTTCCAGCTTTTGGCGGCTGTTAATGAGGTAGCGGTTCATCATACGGTTTGACACATAAAACCTGGCACCGCCGATAAGGCCTGCCAGTATCTCGCCGAAGCTTTCAGTTGTCTTTGTAAGCTCTGAGCCATTGCCATTGGGAGAGAAATACTTTATAAGCTTATAATAAAGGTCGGTCTGTTTTGTTATAATATCTATCTTCCTTGTAGCAGAAGTATGGTCGGGCCATTCACCGATGGTTGGCATCTCCACTTCCCCGCCAAGAGCCTCTACGTTCCTTATTATATCGTTGTTGCTATAAGGATGATTCCTGACAAATATTTCACCCACTATACCTATAAGGGGTCTCTCTTTTTTATCTAATGGAATAGCCTCAAACTCGACCCGCGCCTCTGCAAGTATCAGGGCCAATCTGTCAAGCATTCTCCTTAGCGGGTCATTCTCCACAGTAAGGCATACCTTCTTCACATACTTTTCATATATCTTTTCTGTAAGACCGTTTTCCTTCTCATAGGGCCTGGTCTGCCTGAGGGCTTTATTGAGGTAATCGACTGTAATAATGCCATAGACAGTTTTTAAGAGAAGTTCAAAACCTCTTCTTCCCTGCATGTCATATTCCTTATAAAACTGGCTGTTTTCCGGAGCACCGGGTGCTATTATCGGGACATCATAATAGCCGAGCTCTCGTATTATTATTTTCTGCATCTTATTATATTGACCAAAACGGCAGGGTCCATTGGTCTGAGGCATCAGAAATGCAGCCTTTTTCGGATCAGTATTCTTAAGCGTTTTTATTATGTCCCCGGTTGTTATGATAAAGGGATAGCATTCCTTTCCAAGGGTATATCTTCGTCCCAATTTAAGTGTCTCATCGTCAGAGTGAAGCATCTCAGCATTGACTCCCGCAGATCGGAAAGCATGCTTCATTACTACCGCGGAATCACTCATATAGGGTATATATATGGTTTTCCCCTGGTTCTTCTTGAATGTAGCTTCAACAAAGACGGATCCATTTCCATTATCTCCGCCAACCGGGAGCCCTTCACTTATAAAGCCACCCTGCAGGAGGCTGTCCTGTCCTTCGACTCCACCGGTTACTGTTTTTCCGGCGGTTCTGCTGTCTTGTATTGTTTCAGGCCGGGTCTTTTTATTTTTTTCTTTATTTTTTATATTCCTGAGAGAATCTACAAATGCTTCACACCTCGTGATAACACCGGCACCTGCAGAATGTTCGTCTACTTCAAGCTTCAGGAACGGCCTGTCCATCGCCCTTTCAAAATACTGGAGTATGAAGGAATCCGGACCGCATCCGAAATTCGTTATATATACAGGATAAAGCCTCGGGTCCTTTTTGATTATCTCTGCCGCACTCATTATCCTGTCCCCAAATTCCCAGTAAAGGTTCGGCCAGTCATCTGAAAGGTCCACTTTATCTACCGGCAGAAAATCAAGAGGTATTACCTTTAAACCAAGCCCTCTTAGTTTCTTGGGTACATCCATACTTATGGCACTGTCACAACTATTATATGAACGGCTGGTAACAACTATGGCGGTCTCGTCTTTTCCCAGTTCAGATAGTATTTTACTGCCCAATGTCTTTACGCTTGAGTAGAAATCACTCTGGGCTTCATAGGCTTTCTTTGTGGCCGCTCTTATATCTTTAATGTTTTTCCCAAGATCTTTGCCGAGCCCTGCAAGCTGTATTTCCTGTGCATATTCCTTAAATGAGAAATTAATGATGGGGGTAAGCATTTTCACATCACCGAGATCCATTGCAGCTTTGACTATGAACCATGCACCCTGAATAAATGGGCACGGATAGCTTCCGGTCCTATCTCCCTTAATATTAGACTCCTTTGTCGGCATATCCCTTGTGGTCGGCAGAAAAATATAGTCGACACCCCTATCAAGCAGGTTCTTAACATGTCCCAGCATAGCTTTCATAGGGAAACATGTCTCTGTCACTGAAAGCTGTACCCCGTCATTTATAATTCTTTTATTGGTCTTATCAGACAGGATAAAATCAAACCCAAGTTCGGTAAAAAATGCTTTCCAGAAAGGATAGAATTCAAAGGTAAGCAGGGCATAAGGCATTCCGACCTTTTTAATATCAGTTTTCCTACCATTCCCTCCCGGACCAGTAATTGCCGGAATATATGAATTCATCAGCAGCTTTTCCCTCATTTCAAAATAATCCGGGGCCTTACTGATCTTTTCACTGCTTTTTTCATATCTTTCACACCTGCCGCCATAAAAAAGCGGAGGACGCCCCGTAATTGATATTTTCTTTATCTCACAATTATTGGGACATTTTTTACACTCAAATGAACTTTGGGAATACTGTATATGCGGGATATCTTCAAATCCCCTAAAATCAGTAGAAAGTCTCTTTGCCTTTATCTCCTGCATTGCCCGGATAGCCGCACCTATGGCTCCGGTTACCTCATGGTCTGGAGGTACTATTATCTGACTTGAAGTATATTTTTCAAAAGCTGCCACCACAGAACGGTTGAATGCAACCGCACCCTGGAAAAAGATCTTATTTCCTATCTTCTTCCTGCCCACTACACGGTTTATATAATTTGCCACTATTGAATATGCCAATCCCCCGAGAAGGTCCTCTATTTTGGCACCTTTCTGGTAATGAGAGTAGACATTAGTCT
The DNA here is from genome assembly GCA_964556035.1 of uncultured Actinomycetota bacterium. Classification (GTDB taxonomy): domain Bacteria; phylum Actinomycetota; class Humimicrobiia; order Humimicrobiales; family Humimicrobiaceae; genus M55B120. The sequence goes on along the minus strand of CAZKVA010000086.1, from coordinate 1,956 downwards.
CCATAAACACCGTACATCGCTCACCAAGATTTAAAGGTTTTTTTGAACTAAGAGCAATATCCCCGAAATCCTCTATCTTTATATCAAATCTTTCTGCCTGTTCCTCAAGAAATGATCCTGTCCCGGCTGCACAAACTTTGTTCATCTCAAAATCCACGACAACACCATCTTCAAGAGAAATAAATTTCGAATCCTGACCGCCTATTTCAAATATTGTATCTACTTCATCATCTATGTCAGCTGCAGCAGTAGCCTGGGCGGTTATCTCATTTATTACAATATCGGCACCTACAAAATCACCGATAAGATATCTTCCTGACCCGGTAGTTCCGACTCCTTTTACAATTACTTTGTCCTTTATCTGGTTCCCGACATCCTCAATGCCTTTCCTTACAGCTTCAATAGGTCTTCCAGCTGTCCTTAAGTATTCCTTGACTATTAGCTTCCTATTACTGTCGATAGCCACAACATTTGTAGATATGGAACCTACATCTATACCAATATACGCTTCTACCTTTTCTTCTCCAGACCCGAATGAATACTTTTTGCCAGTGCTGTTCGGAAGGATTGATTTCTCTATGGAAAGCGGTTCAAAATTTTCTTTCCTATAGGCAAAATTCTCCATATAATCATCAATTCTTTCAAATATGATTTCTCTGTCCAGATGGTCTTTTCCCCCTTTTTCCGCAAGTGAAAGTGCAGCTCCTATTGCTCCCATGGACGTCTGGTGCTCTGGAACCGATATCTCCTGTTTAAGGGTATTCTCAAAAGCTACCACCATGGCATCATTAAATGATACTCCACCGCAAAATATAACAGGTGGAATAAACTTTTTTCCTTTTGCTATCTGGGATTTAAAACTTCTTGCCATCGCATAGCAAAGCCCCATGGCAATATCCTCATCACTTGCCGCTTCCTGCTGGAGATGTATCATATCCGATTTAGCAAATACGCTGCACCGGCCAGCAATTGTAGAAGGCGCAGTGGACCGGAGCGCCATCTCAGAAAACTTTTCTATTGTCAGCCCAAACCTGGAGGCCTGCTGGTCCAGGAAAGAACCTGTGCCTGCGGCGCACAGCTCATTCATCGCATAGTCTCCGCCTTCAAGATCTATGAACTTTGAATCCTGCCCCCCTATTTCTATTATTGACCTGGTGTCGGGGCAGATCTTCTTTGCAGCACCGGTCAAAGCTTCTATCTCATTTACAAAATTAATTTTGACATGGCCAGCAAGGTCCTTTCCCCCCGATCCCGTGAAGCAAATACCTGCAATATTATCCGCACCGGATTCATCAAAGATTTTTTCAAGATCTGCTTTTACAATCTTTACAGGATCCCCAAGATGTCTGGTATAGGGCAGGACTGATATTACTTTACCATTTTCATCGAGTATAGCGCGGTTTACACTGATAGACCCGATATCATAACCAAGATACAATGCCATTAATTCCTCCGATTTGTTTCAATTAACACGGTATATAAAAAAAATAAATTTCATATTTTGGGCATGCCAAAATACTATTTTATTACTATATAATTAATGCGTAGCCATATGCTATCACAAAAAACAACAACGTCAAAACTTATAGACTCATTATACTTTTTTCGGTTTTAACTTCTTCTACAATATTGATATCTAATATGTTAATATCTATTATATCAGGAGCTTATCCAGGAACTGGGACCTTAAGGTTTGTAGCCAGACAGCGGCTGCCGAAGGGCTCCTGTAGTAGAGAATGGAAATAGTTTAATAAATACTTAAACATGGTCAATTATTTTAGAAAAATTATAGCTATTCTTATTACCATTATTTTTTTTATTCCTTTTATCTCATCCTGTGACCCGACTTTTATTGATATATACACACAGCTAAATACTGATTATTCAGGGACCAGGACAATTGACATTGCAGTAAAGACTGATTATATAGAGAAAGGCGAAGTCGCACTTTCACAA
>CAZKVA010000085.1:0-8068 GCA_964556035.1 uncultured Actinomycetota bacterium | reverse complement strand
TAGGCCGATATGGTGGGATTATTTAGAAAAATATTTTTAGATGATTAATTGCTGAGAATAATACCGTTTTCTTTTTATCCTATCTTCTAGCCTGGTGTCTCGTATTCGATATGCAACTTTACATTAGCGTGTTTAAATCTGTACCAGTCACCAACTCCATCAGTATTAATACCGCTTAAGCTGATCTTAAGCTGGAACCTGGAACTATTTGAATCCACTGCATTCTGGATTGCTGCTTTCAGCTGGGCATTAGAAAAATTAAAACTGGTCATGGTCGATGAAGTCGGGAACGTTGCAACAAAATCCCCACCGGTAGCCTGGTCTGCCATTGTCAGTTCATTTCCATAGTCCAGGACCTTTACATGGACTTCAGACATAGTTTCTGGATGGGCCACAATGTCATCTACCGGCATGACAAGTGAAGCATCAGTGATAGTCACATCATCAAGACCGCTTATGCTTCCTATATTAAAAGTAAGATAAGATTTTATTTGCCTATCATTAGTATAGTCCCCTACAAATATGTATACAGGAATATTAACAAAGACACTATTTTCTACTATTATGTAGCCGCTTTTACTCATATCAAGAGTAAGGTCCACATCATGTTCTTCAGGATCAGGTTCCGGTACAGGACAACCCCAGCTAAGGTCTATAGTGGCACTGGCTGAACCTTCTGAGTTTGTAGCTGTTGCCGTAAGATTATAAGTATCGCTGGGATCATTTAAGTTTACCTGCGTTTTCCTGCTGCCCCAGGCGCCTGCGCTATCATCTTTACTGAAAGTAACAGTAGGTGTAGGACTCCCTGTGACAATAGCCTTTACCCTGTAGTAGCATACATCGTCTACTGGTGCCGGTCCTTCATATATCTCAAGCGTAATGGTAGGAGCTTCTTTTACCACATCGGCATCTGCATCTGAACCAGCATCGCTGTCGCTGTCTGAGTCCGCATCAGAATCGGCATCGGCGTCAGCATCCGAGTCAGCATCGCTATCGCTATCTGAGTCCGCATCGCTGTCTGCGTCAGAATCGCTGTCTGAATCCGCATCAGCATCTGCCTCTGTAGCTTCGGTGTCTCCCCCACAATCACCATCAAGGACAATGGACACGGTGGCGGTACCGGCTGAGTTTGTGGCAGTAGCAGTAAGGGTATATGAATCTCCTTCCTCAACTGCGACTTCTACCCTACCAGTACCGATCACCTCTACATTATCATCATCGGCAAATTCTATGGCAGGTGCTGGTGTACCCTTTGAAATAGCTTCTATACGGTAGTAACACATACCGTCAGACTCTGAATAATCTGGACCATCATAGATCTCCAGTTCTAGAGTAGGAACCTCTCCACCAAATCCGCATTGTGCGGATAGCCCCAACATGGCAATCACCATCAGGGCTACAATCGCAATAAGTAGTTTTCTTTTCTTCATGATAACCTCACTGATATTGTTTTTAATTAAGCATGGAACTATTATATCGTATTAATGTGTCAAGAAAAATATATGTTTTATAGAAGAGCCGGGGAAGATGAGATAACCCCACTCTATACTATGGCTGATACTAAAAATACTTTGAAATACATACAGGCATGCGGCTATGATGAACTTATTGAAATATGCGGTGGAATCAAGGTAAAATTTGTGGACGCCGGACCGGACTTTCCTGTATATGTAGACAGCCCCATGGTATCTGAAGCTACAAGACTATATGACGATGACCTTAATATCTATGGAGACGCAGAGACAAGGTAAACTGTAGAGAACGGTATGAATCCACTTGATTTTCCAAATCTTAATTTTACTGATTCCACTGAAGATTCAAAAGCTATTAATTATGATTCTACGCCAAAAGTTATCATCTCTTCAAGCGGGATGTGTGAAGGCTGCAGGATAAAACACCACTTAAAGCATAATCTATGGAAAAAGGGAAGCTCCATAGTATTTGTAGATTTATAAGAACTTGCTCGTATAATAAGATATTAATAAATAGTTTATTGATAAGCCGTCCTATAACCACCCAAAAGTCAATATATTTATGATTATCGGATTAAAAGATACGGGGAATACGAAGAAATGAGATCTACAACCCTTTCCGTGATAAGACCTTTGGATAGAAGTATCTTAAATATTTTATGTATGAAAAGTTTTTCAAGAGACACGGTATCAATATTGATAGATGGAACATAGAATAAACCGCCCTGGCCAAAGCAACCGTCAGCTGCCAGTATGTACATGTGGGGGTCAAAGGATAGATAGTCTCCAAAGGTCTGGATAACTGCTACAGCTGCTGGACTTGCTCCATCTTATTCCCCTATGACTTCCCAGGAGATCTTTGATGGTTCTTTAAGCAGATCTCTATTAAAGAGAAAATATATCCTTAAGATCTTAGGGATAGAGAATACAAAGTGCCTGTGTGGGACCTTTTTAAATATACTACCACATAACCATTCTCCAAATTCAACAACACGCTTAGCATGACAAGAGGAGCAAAAATGACGACGCTTACAGGAAAATGCTAATAATTTTTCATGACCGCACCCACTACATTTCAATCTGGCAAATCCATTATGAAGGATTCCGCAATCAAGATACTGATAGATTACTTTTTCTATGTGAGGTCTTAGATATCCATATTTTTGACTGAAATTTCTATCATAGGATCTTTTGAACTGCTCATAATAGTCTTCGATGCACTGGTAGTATGGACCATATTGGGGTTTTCTTCTTCTGTATTGTTTTGTGCTTTTACGGGCGCCCGTGACTATAGCTGTTTTATTTTTAAGTTCCATTATTATCCCGATACTCCTTTTTATGTGGCCCACCTATTTGATCTTTATCTGTTGTCAGAAAGAGAGCTATAAAATTTTATAGCTATTGACTGGCCTTCAGTCCCATCATCACCATTTCAGTAAAATACTCCAGATTGAGGGCGGCCCTTCCAATAAATATGCCATTATTATTTTCCAGCTTTAAAATATCCGGGGCACTTGAAGGCTTTACGCTACCCCCATATATAATGATCTGCTTTTTTGATGCGGTACTCCCATATTCCCGGTCCAGATATTCTCTCAGGAACCCCATGATCTCTTCCGTGTATTCAATTGGAGCAGATTCAGAAGCTCCAATGGCCCATATAGGCTCATATGCTATTATGACTTTTTCAAGATCTTCTATGCTTACTTTATCCAGGCCGGCCTTTAATTGACCTGAAAGAAAATTGAAATTATCTTTCATATTGGCATTTTTTTCCTTTTCTCCTATACAGAATATGGGATTCATACCATTTTTTAAAACCGATAATATTTTCTCGTTTATCATCCTGTCGTCTTCCTGAAATATCGAACGCCTCTCAGCATGCCCCAGTTCAATATATGAACACCCGACTTCCCTTAGATGCGCAGGACTGGTTTCACCGGTAAATGCACCTTTATCCTTCCAGCAGCAGTTCTGTGCGCCATAGTGCAGCTTAGGGGAAGTGATGATATTTTGCAGGGAGTAAAGAGGAATGAATGTAGGAAGGAAAAAAACTTCGATATTTTTTGATCCGCTAAGATTTTTTATGACAAAATCATTCAAACCTTCTGCGTATTTTATACTCTCATCAAAGGTCTTATTCATTTTCCACGATGTCCCTACCAGAATTTTTTTGGGTTCTTCCTGCATCTATGATCCTCTCTATCTAATTCTTGTTCTAAATATTTTTATGTAATCTATTTATTCTTCCTGGTGATTTTCATATATTTCTGATAAACCTCATCCCACTTTTCACTTTCCTGCGGGATATATTCTTTTACTTCAGATGAGGCAAGACTGATTTTTCTTCCTTCTTCAATATTTTTTATTTCATCATTGGCTTTTAACTGCATTAAAAGATTCCCTACTGCAGTCGTCTCTGTAGGACCTGCGATCACTCTCATACCTATTGCATCTGCTATCCACTGGCATAGGAGCCTGTTCTGGGTACCTCCACCTACTGCATGTATAATCTCGAATTTTTTCCCTGTAAACCTGGTCAGCAGTTCAAAATAATACCTGAATTTTAAAGCAAGGCTCTCATAAGCACATCGGGCAATTTCTCCGATCGAGCTTGGTGCGAGCTGTCCTGTTTTAATGCAGTAATCCCTGATAATTTCCGGCATATCAAAATTAGGATGGTAAAATTGCTGTTGATCAACATCAATAAAGGACCGGAAGGCTCCTGCTTTCTTGCTAAGCTCTACTATCTGATCCCAGGAAATATCATTGTCCTTTAGCCATTTTTCGCGGCATTGCTGTATGACCCACAATCCATTAATGTTTTTTACAAATATGTTTGTATCTTCCACACCTGCCTCATTAGCAAATACTGAATCAAAAATATCATCGCTTATGAGCACTTCATCATTCTCAACTCCCATGCAGGCCCAGGTTCCCAGACTCAGAAAGGCCCAGTTTTTGCTGCTATCACCTATTGGTATTCCGGCTACAGCAGAAGCAGTATCATGAGTGGAAGGCACAATCACCGGGAGTTGGCCAGTGCCAAGTTCACTGGAGACTTCCTTTGAAATATCTCCGATTTTCTGGCCCGGATAAATAAATCCGGGGAAGATATCTCCCGGAAGATCAAGCCTTTCAAAGATGCTTTTCTCTATTTTCCCTTCTTTTTGATTGTACTGAACACTTGTGGTAAACCGGGTAAGCTCAATTAATTTTTCTCCAGTAAGAAAATAATTAAAAAGATCCGCTATAGAAAGATATGTTGCGGCATTATTTAAAATTGTAGAACTATTGACCTTAAGTGAGTACATATGAAAAAGATCATAAATAGGTGTACAAAGAGCACCGGTAAGTTCAAAAAGCTCCCGCTGGGGAATTATCCCGAAAAGGCTTTCTGAATCCATGGTACTTTGCTGGTCCCTATAATTTATAGGATTGGAGAGCAATTTTCCATTACTGTCCAGAAGACCAAAATCTGCCCCCCATGTATCCAGACCCAGGGAACAGAAACTGCCATATTTTTTTAGGGAAGTCTGTATCCCGAACTTAAGCTCTGAAAACAATCTAAGAATATCCCAATAGAGCGTTCCCCTCACAAGCACCGGCCGGTTATCGAATCTATGGGACAATTCCATCCTGAATTTTGAACCATCAAAAAAAGCTACTACTGCCCTGCCATTACTTGCACCAAAATCAAAGACCAGGTATTTTTGTTCATCCATTACTCTTACCTACCTCCCAGATAAATCCATTGATTATTTAATCCATGTTTTGACTATCTATTATTCCATTTAATTTCAATAGGTAACAGCTAAATTCTCCTGTATGAAGATGCGGTCCACTTTAACCTCATCCATGATAATAGACCAGTATTTTTTATATAGTCAAGATAAAAACGAATAAAATCTTTTATTGGCTCGAGATTGTCATACAGATTTATCAGATAGCCCACTTCTCCCATGGGTAGCCTGACCAAAAATGAAAATCCGGAAGGATTACCTCTGAGCCAGATAGGAAAATCCCTTTCCTTCAGGTGATCTACCAATCCTTGCCAGTTGTTGGGTAGTTTTTCGCTAATAACATAACTATTACGGTCTGTAGAGTCCCTGAAGGTGTTATAATCTTTTATAGGATGCCTCTCCGCCTCCAGTACTATCGGTGGTATTCCTTAATATTCTATAGTCTTTCAATCCTGTCCTTTTAGCTTATTAAGTACTTCTTCGGTTATTTTATCTATCAATGAGCTCTGGGATCCATTATTATCTGCCTTTGAGCCATTCCCATACACAGTCTCCTTCCCGGATGCATCTCTGTATACATAACCAGGTGTACAGACTTCTTTGGATTTATCAATGCTGTAGAAGTCTTCCTTTGTAAAGTGTTTTTGAATAGATAGATCTGCAGTTGGGTCATCGCCAAACATGATTTTACGGTATACCAGTATCTTGGCACAATTATTTGCCACTTCCGTATACATAAAAGCATCGTTTAAGTTGGCTCCTGCTGCAAAAGTACCATGAAAAGGCAATTGGCAGAGCAGTGGAGCTTCAGGATCTACTTCCCTTCTTTTTTTAAATATTTTTACTACTTCTTCGGCTTGCTCTACTGATCCCGGCATAACCTCCGGGGTGCATTCTATGGGCTGCTCACCTAATACGGCCCTGGTTCCTTCACTTACAGCAGGCAAACTTTTATGGGCAGCCCCAAATGCCATAAGAAAAATCGGGTGGCCGTGAATCACGGCTCCTATATCTGGAAAATTTTGGTAGATGTAATAATGCGTAGCAGCTTCTCTTGTAACCTCATCAATACTACCGGTTATAGGGGTTTTGCATAAATCAGTTACTATTACTCCATCTTCATCTAAATCCCATTGCCTGTTTTGCCCAGTTCTTCTGGGATTAATATATATCTTGTTTTCATCCCTGACCGATATATTCCCACCTGAGGAATCAGTCAGCTCTCTGTCAAATATTAATTTACCAATTTCACAAATTGATTTTCTTATATTCCTAGTATTTACCATCTTTTTTCCCTTCCATCCTGATAATGTTAAATATTTCTATATCATTCTATCATAATAAAACCAGGTTTATTACTTCAAATCTTAGAAAAAGTTGCACTAAGATCCTTTTTAATGAAATATCCTTTCAAAACCTTTTGATCGCAGAAAAATTGCAAGTTCCTCCCTGGAAGGCAGCGAGCTCTGGGCACCCAGTTTCATAACTAAAAGGGCGTCTCTTTTAAGCTTACCGGCCGGAGCAAGGCTCAATACAATATCTTTCCATAGAACTGATATCCTCAGGGGAAAGGTCCCTGTTTGCCCCAGGAAACAATACAATGGTATTGCTTCCTGTTTTGTCTACAGTTATTAAGGCAGTGCCTGTCTTTTGCTTCTTCTCTACTATGATACCATCCGTATTGACTGATGAGGCTTTTAGGCTGTCAATCTGTATCCTGCCTGCTTCATCATCTCCAATCTTGCCAATCATTATAACCTCTGCCCCTATCCTACCGATAGCTGCAGCCTGGTTTGCACCTTTCCCTCCGCATTTTAGATGATAGCTTTCTGATATCAGCGTTTCACCCTTCCTGGGAAGGTTCTTTGTCTTTAATACATGGTCTATATTAAGGCTCCCTATAACTGTTATCCTTTTCATATTTTACCTGTATCTATTTTACTATTGTGGCAGGAAGTCCCAGAATATTTGCATATTCCTCAAGCTCTTCAGACAGGTCCCCATGTATTATGACATTATGGTGGGGTACTCCCCTATCAAGCATCGTCTTTATAAATTCCATATTTCCCCCGGCCATCTTAATATACATATTGCTGCCCCTTATCATGGGTTTTGAATCTATGGCTTCACCTATCCCGGCAAATACTTCAAAACCTCCCTTGAAGTGGTTTAGCCTGCACATTGTTGCGGTCCCACTCTTTAAGGTAGCAGTCTGGGCGGGCCCTTCAAATACTACTTCCAGTTTTGGCTTATCATCAGAGAGGGTATAGGACGCATTTCCGCCATGGAAAAATAGCAGTGAGTCATTTTCCTCTATATAATTTACAAAATCACTTGTCCAGGGGGTTCCGCCGTTAAGGGCATGTAGAAGGAGCATGGTAAGCGCACAGTCCATATCAGCTTCACACGAAGCCATCACCCCATCAACAGTGATCCTGCCATTGGCCGTGCACATCGGCGTCTTTCTCTCCATCCTGAGTTCCGGCCAGCACTGCGGGGCATATGCTGAAAGATTATAATCTTTAGATATTTTTTTTACAGCCAGATATATCCTGGAAAGCGAGCCAAGCTCCTCATCGCTTGTCTTGCCGATATCAAATAATTTTTTCTGGATCTTTATATCTTCTTGAACTTTTTTGCTATCCATATCATCTATTGTCTGGAGAAGCTCTGAAATGGATATTTTGTTTATGGTGGCCCCAAAGATCTTTTTGATGGAAAGTTCATCAAAACCTGCTATCTCAAAGCCATCCGGTCTTGATCCTATGAGCCCGACACGGGCATCTTTCATATAAGCAATAGCCCTCAGGACCCTCATAAACACCTTTACCTTTTTCTCTGAGCTTTCCTTTC
>CAZKVA010000084.1:1399-8076 GCA_964556035.1 uncultured Actinomycetota bacterium | reverse complement strand
CCTTGACCATATTGGGGTTATTAAAAAAACGTGAGACCGTGGTCACAGAAACTCCTGCCTCTCTGGCAATCTTGTAGATAGTTGCCTTCTTCATCTTTACCTACAGTTCCGGCCCCGTATAATGGGAATCCTTTTTTTATTTATAATAATTATAATTATGAAACAGGTTTCATAATTAATCATATTAATTTTTTAATCTTTTTTCAAGCATTACTACCAAATAACTGAAATTATCCTGGTCAATTGTATTAATATTTATAATGGCCTTTGTAAAAAAAAATGTAAGCCGGCCCTCAATATGCCGGTATCTCCTATATTATTGAGGTAGGACAGGCTCGATACCCAGGACATCACAGGTTATTATAAGCTCTTCCTTCCAGTTTCCCTCGACCACATGGACATGATTTGCCCTGAGGACCTTAATAAAGTTTTCTGGTCTGCAATCCAGCCTGGTAAATACATGAGGCTGCTGGGAATTTGTCTCATTGATCTTTTCAAGAGGCATCTCAAGAGCCTCTCCTGTAGTTATAAGCATCACGTATTTCCTGTCTACCCTGCTCAACCTGGCAATTGTAAGTCTACCGGGTTTACCGACATACCTTGGGCATGCTCCGCCGATCTTCCAGTCAAATTCACGTAGCCCCTCAGTCACCCATGTAACATCCTTTCTGGATTTTGCAAAATCAGTCGGCTGTGACCCGCAATTGCACATGCTCACCATATTTTCTTCATAATCATAATAAAGCACATCAGTAAACATCGTGGTCCTTCCAGAGACATTATTGAGTATCTGCATGGTAAGCGCTCCATTTGAATCTGCCTCACACGCAACTACATAGGGACAGCATCCGCCAAATCCATCATCCGAGGTATCATTAAGAAGGGCGTGAGCTACACAAAAAGTCGTGTAACAGGAAGGCATCTCCGGCAGGCATTTCACAGAGACAAAATCATATCCCTTTTCCTTTATGATCTCCCTCAATGCAAAGTATAGCTTTACCTGGGCAATCATCACATTATCGGAAGGCTCAACACCTCCAAATTCATCCTTCATCCATGATATAAATTTCAAAGCTTCCTGGTCCGTATATTTTTCTGACCTCCTGATCACATCGACCTGTTCAAATCCATCCACATCTATTCCGAATCTTGACATCCACTCCGAAGGATCTATTCTCGCAGTATACATACCCATACATCTTGAGCCACCCTCCCCATAGATCATCCCCTTTAGTTTGGTAGCTCCCGCAATCCCATTGCAGAGCACTTTCAGTTCATTTAGCAGTCTCTTGTCCTTGAAATCACCATAGACAAGGTAGCTTTTTATTCCTACTTCATCAAGCGCTCCTCTTACTATTGAACCTCCGACTATGCCAAAGGTCTCAATATCCGAATTTGCCCACACTACCACAGGTACGTCTGCTTTCATGGAAGCAGCTACAGCGGTGCTTGAATATGTCCAGGTCCCTACATATATTACCAGTACATGTATGTCCTTTCTGCGGAGTTCTTCTCCCTGATCTGCCATCTGCCGGGTGGTTCGTGCTATATCACCGCAGTCAATTACTTCAAAGCCAAGTCCCTTCAAAGCTCCTCTTGCTTTTGGAAGATAATCTTTTACCCTTTTCACAAAAGAATCCGGCCATGTATCATCAAGGGACATGGTTACTATAAGTCCCACTCTGGTCTGTTTATCCTTATAGAACATATGACGCTCCTGATATTTATTTTATGAAATCTATATCAATTAAAATTTAAGTATTATTTATTTTATACACCTTTTAGTGTTTTGGCCCAATACCTCCATGATACTGGACCAAAACACTTTATATTCATCTACACTGCAGTAGACTTACAGGATTTTAACAGTACTTTCCTTCTTGAGAATTATTAATACTATTCACCCCATATTTCTATTGCCGTTGGTAGATATTCGTCAGCATTGCTTGCATCAACGGTAGGTGTTACCAGGTAGGTGAAATAATCAACAGATTCTCCTGCCAGCACCTTTCCCATTATTTCCATGGAAAGCTCCCCGTCTGATACAGGGGACTGGAAGATGGTAAACAGCATCCAACCCTCTTTTACCAACTGTACTGCTAGAGTCTGTCCGTCACAACCATTGGTAACGATCTTACCTGGTTCAAGCCCTGCATTCTGGAGTGCATTTACTACACCGATGCCCATACCGTCATTATGTGCATATACCATCTGTAGTTCATCTCCAAACTGAGTCAACCAGTTTTCAGTCATTACCTGACCCTTGTCTGGTGACCAGTCACCAGGCTGCAGGTCCAGAAGATTGAACTTATCTGTCACACCAAGTTCAGCTATGGCATCATTGAAGCCAGTCTCTCTGTCTATGGCTGCACCATAGCCTGCAGTTCCTGTCAGGTGGGTGTAGTTTATGACATCCATTCCCATTTCTTCAACATATGCTGCATATTCTTCACCCATCTGTCTTCCTTCCAGATAGCTGTTAGGACCTGCGAATCCCGTTACACCATCAACCTCTGCAGGGTCGGTCAAAGTGTTTGAGATCAGTATTGGAAGATCTGGGTATTCATCATGTATCTTCTCCAATACTGCCACGATGCCTGCAGCGTCAGTAGGCATGACAAGAAGACCATCTATGCCCTGTGCCGCAAGATCCTCGACCTGGTTTACCTGCGTATTAATATCTCCCTTGGCATCTGTCATGATTATTTCCCAGCCTCGGGACGCTGCTGCTTTCCTTAGAGCTTCAGCAAACGGGAAAGTATAGGGACTGTCTTCAATAAATGGAAGGGAATAACCTAAAGTTATCCCAGCAGCTTCCTCAACCTCTTCTACGACTTCTGCCGCTTCTTCTTTACAACCAATTCCTAAAAGGACCATGCTCAGGGCAAACAGTACCACTATCGCCCATACAATAATTCTCTTCATTCCACTCTCCTCCTTTTTTTTTAGTAAACAATTTGGTAAAAACTTTTTACTCCCTATATCAACCCCCTTTCAATGTCCAGTTGTCTTCGCCTTGTAGTCATTGCATCAGTGACTACAACAGCCAATATGATAAACCCTCTTACTAATAGCTGATAATTTGTATCTACATTGAATACGACCATAGCTCTTTCGATAAGCCCAAGAATAAGTACGCCCTGGATTGTCCCCACAACACTTCCCTTGCCTCCAAAGAGGCTGGTCCCTCCAAGTACCGCTGCAGCTATGACAGTAAGATTAGTAGTGTCGCCAAATATCGCATTAGCAGTATTTACCCTTGAAGATAGTATTATTCCGGATATTGCAGCAGTAAAGGAACAAAATACAAAATACATAAAAGTATAGAAATTGACATTAATACCCGCAAGCTTTGCAGAAAGCTGATTACCTCCAATCGAATAATCATTCCTACCGAATTTTGTATATTTTAAAATATACCAGACTATGGCATACATCGCTATAAGATATACAACTGAATAATGAATACCCAGAAACTGTCCCTGGCCTATAGCCTGATATGACTCAATGGTCCCCTTTATCGGCGAACTTCCCGTAAGCGCTAATCCCAGGCCCTTAAATATTACCATTGTACCAAGAGTTGCTATAAATGCATTTATCTTTCCCTTCACCACAAGGAGGCCGTTTATTACACCCACCATCGTACCAGCCAGTATCCCTCCAAGTATCGAAACAAACAAACCGTATGGTTGGAGCATTATGGTTATGATCCCAGTAAAGGCCATAACTGAACCAACAGAAAGATCAAATGAACCACTGATCAGAAGCACTGTCATGCCAGCGGCCATAATGCCGTTTATGGTGGCATGGTCAAGGGTACTTACAAGACTTTTAAGTGCAAAGAAGCTACTGTCTTTGACAGTAAGAGTGATGATCAGAATGATGATTATTATTATTAACTTCTGGTCAAGTAGAAAATTTGTAAATTTTTTCATTAATACAACAACCTCTTCCTTCTGTTAAATTCATCATACAAAACAGCAAGTATAAGTATCATCCCCTTAATAAGCTGCTGGTATTCAAAAGGTATAGCAAGTATGGCCATGCTATTATTAATCACTCCGAATATTGCAAGTCCTATGGCAGTCTTGTATATTCCTCCGATACCTCCCGTAAGAGCAGTACCGCCAAGCACCACGATAGTTATTGTGTCAAAAAGATAGGGCGCAGTCTGACCGACTCTTATTCTGGGCAATCTTGAAGTCATAACTATGGATGCTATTCCGCAGAGAAATCCGTTTACTGCATAGGAACCCATAATTACATTGGATACATTTATGCCCGATACCAAGGCAGCATTATCATTAAGCCCTACGGCATACAATCTCCTCCCGGCTATTGTCCTTTGAAGAAGGATCCCGGTGATTATTATGGTTACTATTAAAAAGAGTATGATGACAGGAAAACCTAATACTTTTTCTGTTCCGATATATGAAAAGATCCTGTCAGACTTACTTGTAAGATTACGGCCCTCAGAAATTATAAGCCCGATAGCTGTAAACAGTATCTGAGTGGCAAGAGTCACAATAATAAAATTTGCTTTTACCTTGCCAATAAAGTAGCCATTTATAAGTCCGCACAAGGTTCCGACAGCAATTGCCACAAACACTCCTGTAAAATATCCGTACTGCTGAAGCATCACATTTGCCACTGCAGCAAGACCGACAATCGCAGCAGCTGAAAGGTCTATCCCCTTCCCTATTATCACTACGGTCATACCGCACGCCATTACACCAAGGACAGCTACCTGTCTGAAAAGATTGTAGATATTATTTACTGAAAGGAATAAATCGGAAGAAAGGCTCATTGCCACAAAAAACACTACAAGTATTATAAGCATCGCCTGGCTAAAGAAAAACTTTGCAAATCCCCGCTTGATATCTTTTTTTCCTGTAACAGTAGTTTCTATATCGTTCATTCACTTACTCCTGTCCTAAATATTACCGACTGCTGCATGCATGAGATCTTCCTCGTTTAACTGCTGTTCTTTAAATTCCTTTATCAGGCTCCCTTCCCTTATTACCAGAACCCTGTGGCACATCCCTATAATCTCCGGGAGCTCGGAAGAGACTATTATTATACCCATCCCGCTTCTGGCAAGTTCCTTTATCAGTGTATGTATTTCCTTTTTTGCTCCCACATCTATTCCTTTTGTGGGTTCATCGAGGATAAATATCCTGGGACTTGTAGAGAGACATTTGGCAAGCGCTACTTTCTGCTGGTTCCCACCGCTCAGGTTCATGACAAGCTGCTCGATCGAAGGCGTTTTAATAGAGAACTCATTAACATATTTCTTTGCAAGAGCGGACTCTTTTCTGCCACTTATAAGGCCGAGCTTTGATATTATCTTCCTTAAAAGCAAAAGGGTAATATTTTCTCTTACCGTAAAACCCTGTATTATGCTTTCGGTCCTCCTGTCTTCTGATACAAATGCAAGTCCCCTATTGATCCCATCCGTGGAATTTTTTATATTTACTTTCTGACCCTCTATATATATCTCACCACTGTCCAGCCTGTCCAGACCAAAAATGGACCTTACTATCTCGCTTCTTCCGGCACCGACCAGACCCGAAAATCCCAGTATCTCTCCTTTTTTCAGGTCAAAGCTGATGTTTTCAAAAGAGCCCTTCCCTGTAAGGTTTTTAGCTTCAAGGATCACTTCTTCGGTCGCTTCATAGCTTTTCTCACCAAAAATATCACCAATATCCCTACCCACCATATATTTTACAATATCGCTTTCACTGATCTGGTTGATCTTCTTAGTCTCAACAGTTTTACCGTCCCGCAGAACTGTGACCATATCAGCTATCTGGAATATCTCTTTTAACCTGTGTGATATATAAATTACAGATGTGCCTTTCTTTATTATCTGTCTTATGATATTAAAAAGATTCTCCGTATCTTCTCCAGTGATAGAAGCAGTTGGCTCATCCATGATTATTATTTTTGCTTCCCTTGAGAAGGCTTTGGCTATCTCTATCAATTGATGTTTTGCTGCAGAAAGATTGGAGGTCTTTACTCTGGGGCCAAGATCTATGGAAAGGTCCCCCAATATTTTTTGTGCATCATCATACATCTTTTTCCATTGTATCTTGCCGCCTTTTGTGGGCTGGTGGCCCAGGAATATATTCTCAGCTACTGTTATTTCAGGCACAAGGGATGTTTCCTGATAGATGGTATTTATACCCAATTGCATAGCATGCATCGGATTTTTTATATAAATTTCCTTGCCGTCTATTTTTATCTGCCCGTGATCATTTGAATAGGAACCTGAAAGTATTTTTATAAGAGTTGATTTTCCCGCACCGTTTTCCCCTACGATTGCAAAGACCTGTCCCTTTTCAAGCTTAAAGGTAACTCCATCCAATGCATGAACACCCGGAAAATACTTTGATATATTGTTCATCTCGAGAAGATATTGTTTGTCGGCCAATTTTATCTCTCCTCATATTAATGGAAAGGGTACATGTTTAGAATAAAATATTTATTCTAAAGTTATTAATCCGACCCTCTCAATGATTACATTAATAATTAAATATGAAACCTGTTTCAGTGCTTATTTATTATTATATCCCATATATATTCAAAGTCAATAATAATTTTTTATCCTGTTGTTGTTCTGCGATATTGTCACCTTAAAAAATAATGCATCCACTATTTACCTTTAAAACCGAATT
>CAZKVA010000084.1:0-1299 GCA_964556035.1 uncultured Actinomycetota bacterium | reverse complement strand
CGATATTGTCACCTTAAAAAATAATGCATCCACTATTTACCTTTAAAACCGAATTTTTCAAGATGGGTCCTCATAAATGAAAAATCACCAAAATCCTCAGCAGTATATCCCAGGGCTTTTTTTACATTAAGGATATGAGGAGGACATCCATTGATGTAGATACCATTACCTTTCCAGTATTTTCTGGTACATCTGCCAAAGAAAACAGTTTTATTCCCAATATTTTTTAAATCCTGCGGTTTTAGCATTTGTCCCATCAGAAATAAGACATTTTTTAATCTGCCTGTCCTGCCGCTTTTAACAGCATCACTTATAAGAGAAGTAATGACTGCCCTGCATCCGCTACATGCACCCCTATCAGTTATCGAGACCCCGCAATCTTTAAACTCCGGATATTTTAATACATCTTCAAGACTAGTTCTCTTAAATTTTTTCCGGACCTCCTCTATTGTGCTCCCACATATATCTATTTTTGAAATATCTGATTCTCCAAGCCCCTGCTCTGAGGCCAATTTTATATAGTCGGTCTCCATGGGTCCGATCCCCATTACAGCCGAACCTACAGAATCTGCGGCAACTGTATCATATGAAGTTATGATTATTCCCATATTTGCAGGGCTTCCATAGACGGGGCCGAGACCTTCCATCCCGATGGTACCATCAATAATCGTAAGCCTGGGAAGCACCAGTTTGTTCAGGTCGACTATGCACTGGGCAAGATCGAGTGAATGAAACCTCTGCTTATCGTTTTCATGGATCACGCCCTTCATATTTTTGAGACCAAGTGATACCGGAAACATATCGTGAGTCTTTAAAACCGGTATATTGATAATAGCATCTGCTTCTGCAACCTCACGGGGGATCTTGAGTATCCTGAATGCTTTCCCATTACTGATGCCCATCGGTATAAAAGTATCTTTTTTTAGATCTATAAGTTTTATCTGTTCTTTTTCGGCTATTTTGTCCAGGCCGCATGAGACAAGGCTCCTCATGGAATTTTCCCCAACAACGGAACCCTCTCCAATAGTGATCCTTTTAATTCCAAAATCCCTGAGAAGTCCAATGACTGCTTCGACTACCGTAGGATTCGTAATGCCGCCGGATCTGTAATCCATGGGCATCAGGACATTGGGTTTGATAAGGACCCTGTCTGTACGCCGGAAAGCATATTCAAGACCACCGGCAAGATCGATGGAGTCACTGACTGCATCCTTTACGGCTTTCAAGTCATCTATTTTATTTACCCTGACAATGGATACTTCAGTTTTTTGCATATTAAAGTCCTGGAGCAATGGAAAA
>CAZKVA010000083.1:0-8155 GCA_964556035.1 uncultured Actinomycetota bacterium | reverse complement strand
TCTTGGTGCTATTCTTAATGGCTGCAGATACTATTCCTACCCCGAAATAATCATCAATGTTTCCTCCGAATGTATGAAGGACAAGGGCAGCTTTAGCAGCATCTATATTACTTCCTCCGCCAAATGTTATTACAAGATCCGGATCTGTCTTATCTATGGAAGCAGCCATCTTCAAAACATCCTCTTTTGGAGAATTTGGTCTTGCGCCTTTAAATATGCCGGCCAGCGCAGTTCCGGATTGTTTTAATGAACTGGTTATAAGGTCCACATATGCATCACTTCCTGGAAAAGAACTCCGGAATAGAATTGCTTTCTTTCCCATTTTGGATGCATCCCTGAGAGCTTCTTCCAGGATGTCCTGACCAAAATGATAACTTTCGCCCTTAAACTTTTTTAAGAGGTTTGCTGCCTTTTTAAATTCCTTCAATTCCTATTGCTCCTATTTTAATAATAATTTTACTAATAAATCAATAAAGGTAATTATAGCATATCAGCCCCATGCAGCTGATAAAGTGATTGGTTTTTTATTTATCTGGTTTATAATTATTTACTTAAGCTTGAACCTGTTTGTGATCGGGTATCTTCTGTCTTTTCCAAAGATGCGGGCGGTTATCTTTATACCGGGAGAACCCTGGCGCTTCTTGTACTCACTATTGTCTACCATATTCAGGACATCCTTTACGACTCTGGGGTCAAATCCCATTTTCACAATAGCTTTGTAGCCTCTATCATCTTCAATATATGCTTTTAGGATCTGGTCCAGCATATCATAGGGAGGAAGTTTGTCCTGGTCCTTCTGGTCCGGCTTGAGTTCTGCAGAAGGAGCTTTTGTAAGTATATTTTCAGGGATAAGTCCGCCATATTTCTTATTAATAAACCTGGATACTGAATAGACCATAGTCTTATAGACATCTTTTATCGGGGAGAACCCCCCTACCATATCACCGTAAAGGGTGCAATATCCGACACTTATCTCGCTTTTATTTCCTGTTGAAAGCACCAGCCAGTTATTCTCATTGGAAATGGCCATTATGACGGCCCCCCTGATACGGGCCTGTATATTTTCTTTAGTGACATTTATATCACCGGTCCTAAAGATACTTTCTAGATCCTTCAAATAGGTCTTATAAATCCCTGCGATAGGAATCGTCATATACTTGATCCCGAGATTATTTGCAAGAGCCACAGAATCATCAATACTCCCCTTAGAGGAGAAACCTGAAGGCATGAGAACAGCGGTCACGTTTCCCTTTCCTATTGCAAGAGTGGCGATTGCCGTGGTTATTGCAGAATCAATACCCCCGCTTAATGCTATCACGACTTTACTGAAACCATTCTTCCCGATATAGTCGCGCGTCCCAAGAATAAGGGCCTCCAGAATTTCCTCTTCGGGACAGGATATATGATCGGTATACTGTACTGTATTTTTCTCAATTAGCGTTCCGGACCCAGCCGGGTCAGTATTGCCGCTTTTTTTCTTCTTAAACTTTAGTTCTATGATCTTTAAGGAGCCTTCCATGTCACCGGCCTTTAGTTTTTGATCCTTAAACTTTGTATCCTTTATCCTTGCAGCCTGTGATGTGGACGGGTCGATTTCAGTAATAAGATGATCCTCTGTAAAGGGTTTGCACCTTCCAATAATTTTACCTTTTTCATTGATGATAAGGCTGTTTCCATCAAAGACCAGCTCATCCTGTCCACCGACAAGATTTACACATACCAGGTTTACCCGGTTGTCTGCTGCTCTTGTGGAAAGCATCTTCTCCCTGGAGGAGATCTTCTCCGTATGATAGGGGGAAGCTGAGATATTTATAATAAGCTCTGCGCCTCCGGCTATGGACTGGATCCTTGTGGGTCCTGATGCATAAAAAATATCCTCACAGATATTGACCCCTACCAGGTGGTCCCTTATTTTGTATATATAATTTGTATCACCCTTCCGGAAATAACGTTCCTCGTCAAATACAGAATAATTGGGCAGATGCTGCTTATTATATACTGATATTATTTTTGCCCCGGACATTATTGCCGCAGAATTATAGATGGAACCGGGTGTGCTTCCCGCAAAACCCACTATTGCGATTATGTCCCCTACCTCTTTGCTGATCTTCTCAATATACTTTGTATTTTCATTTATAAATGCAGTTTTTAAGAGAAGGTCCTCAGGAGGATATCCGGTAAGTGCCAGTTCAGGAAAGATGACAATATCTGCACCACTGGCGGTAGCTTTTTCTATATGCCGGATGATAAGCCTGTGGTTTTGTATTATGTCTCCCACAATGGGATTTATCTGCGCAAGATATAGTTTTAACACCTATTTATCACCTTTTTACTCTTTTATTATTAGGATAGGCTCCTCAGTAGATTCCAGTTTTTGGACTATAATATTAAATCCATCCTATATGATCCTATATACCTGACACATTATAATAAGCGATTACCCGGGTATCAGCATATACATTGAAATATTATTTTTTATAATTATAGCAGCTTATGCCCTATTTTGACTTCCTATTTATTATAAAGGGGAGAAATCTTACGGAGATCTGAAATTATTTTTGGCAGGACCCCTAGAAAGTGATCAGCTTCCTGCATAGTGTTTTCAAATCCCAGCGTGATCCTGAGTGATCCATGGGCTTCTTCTGCGGACAGACCCATAGCGGTAAGTGCATGAGAAGGTTTCATTGAAGAGGAGGAACAAGCTGAACCACTGGATACCGCGATACCTTCCCGGTCAAGTCTCAATACTATTGCCTCTCCTTCTATATATTTAAAGGAAAGATTGCAGTTTCCGGCAAGCCTTTGGGACGGATGGCCATTAAATCTTATATCATCTATTTTATCAAGCAGCGAGTCTTTTATATGATTTCTTAGAGTTGAAATATTTTTATATTTTTCTGTGATATCTTTTTGGCAGAGCTGTACGGCTTTTGCAAGCCCCACTATTCCCGGGATATTTTCAGTCGAGGACCTTATGCCGTGTTCTTGGCCCCCCCCAAGGAGCCGGGGCATTATTTTTGTACCCTTCCTGACATAGAGGGCGCCTATGCCTTTGGGAGCATAGAATTTATGGCCGGATATAGATAGGAGATCCACATTAAGATCATCTACCTTTGTATCTATACTGCAAAATGACTGGACCGCATCAGTATGAAATATTATTTGCCTTTCCTTTAAAAACTTCCCGATCTCAGGGACCGGCTGAATGGTCCCAACAATATTATTTGCATGCATTATAGAGACAAGGATGGTATCGTCTGTGACTGCTTTTTTTATATCATCAGGATCGACCATGCCATATTTATCCACACCGACCCTTGTGATCTTAAAACCTTTTCTAGAAAGATATTTCAGAGGCATAAGTACCGCAGGATGTTCAACTTCCGAAGTTATTATGTGGTTTCCTTTTTTCTGGTAAGCTTCAGCGACTCCCAGGACAGCAAGATTATCACTTTCCGTTCCTCCGCTAGTAAAGACAATTTCCCTGGGCTTTGCTCCCAGAGCATTTGCCACAGTGAGCCTTGAGCTGTCAAGAAGCTCCCTTGCCTGATGGCCGGGCGTATGGGGCTCTGAAGCATTTCCATAGAATTTTAAAAAGCATTTCCCTATTATTTCTGCAATCTCGGGGAGGACAGGGGTGGTGGCGCTGTGATCAAAGTATATATATTTTTTACTGCTATCCATAGATCTTTACGGCCTTTATTTATATTTACACCAGATATATTTATGCATAAGTTTTTTATGTTTCTACAAGCATTTATAATAGGAAATATAAAAATTTTTAATAAACCAGCTTAAAAAACTACCACTGTTACAGGGTGCTGTCAATGACAAATCCTACTCATTTCAATTCATTTTTTTATAGAATACGATTTGAAAAAGATAGTAGGGGCCTGTCCGATGACTGGATCTTGGCCCGAGTTCGGTTTTCGGACAGGCCCCGGGCTAAAATAACACCATATAACCATATTTTTCTGATTAAATAGTAGATTAAAACACGGGATTAAAATATAATATACAGGATTACCCGGAGGGGTATTATTTATACTTAAAAGTAAGGATGCCGGCACTCTCTAAAAGACGATTATAAAATACCCGGATTGTGTCTGTATTTTAATTATTTTTAAGGATTTATTAGAATAATGATAAGAATATCGATTATTAATAAAAGATGATAAAAGAAAGCATAAAACCTAATAATATAAGCCAGTCGGAAAAGTGGGCAAAGATCATATCTTTTGTCTTCGATGGTTCATTTATATCAATACCCATATTTATAGTAATATGCATGATTCTTGTGGAAGACAAAATGGCTGCACTTAACTGGGCCATGCTCTGCATTCTATTCGGTATGATAATTCCTGTCGTCTATATATTTTTCCTATACAGGAAAAATAGGATATTAGACATGCATGTGCCCGACCGGAAGAACCGGATGAAACCCATGATATTTACTATTATAAGCAATATCGTCGGCTTTGTTGTAATGTACTTACTTAAAGCACCGTTTTTCTTAAGAACATTATGTATATTAAGCATAATAGCCACATCAATTCTTACAGTGATCACCTTTTACTGGAAGATAAGCCTGCACACAAGCTGGATAACCTCTATAGTTATAACATTCAATGTACTCCTCGGCCCCTGGATGCTCCTGCTCCTGCCCTTAATACCTATCATAGGATGGGCGCGGGTGAGGGGAAAAAAGCATACAACACCTCAGGTGGTACTGGGGGCGGGCATTTCCTCGATAATCTGCTTTCTAGGCTATCACTTCACAGGTTTTATTAACCTGTGAAGGTGGTAGTACATCGTCTGGAAATCTGACCAAGCCTCTATCGTAAGCATAGATCTCCAAAGTTTCTTAGGAGCCTGTCCGGGAATTGGGCTCAAAGCTCCTGGATAGATCCTGAACATGTTCTATTGTGTCATAAATAAATCTAAACGAAAGCTATGTTTTACTAAAGCATTATAAAATCCTATAATATTTCTAATAGAAAATATTTCTTTTCGATTATCATATTATGTGTGGAGGGCGATCATGAATAAGACAATATCTGATATCCTGTCCTGGTACAAAAGTGAAAATCCAGGAACCATAAAAAACCTGTACAGGATGCTTGCAAGCGGTAGGCTTGGTGGTACAGGAAAGATGGTCATCCTGCCGGTGGACCAGGGTTTTGAACATGGACCCGCAAGGAGTTTTGCTCCCAATACTGCTGGATATGATCCTGCCTATCACGCAGCACTTGCAGTTGAAGCGAACCTGAATGCTCATGCTGCCCCATTGGGATCGATGGAGGTGCTGTCACCGGAGTTTGCCGGCCAGATACCGCTGATACTTAAAGCCAATAGTCATGATGTCTTAGATAAGAGTCCCGACCCAGTTCCGGCCATGACTGCATCGGTGGAGGATGCCGTAAGACTCGGCTGCAGCGCAATAGGATTTACAATCTATCCCGGCAGTATCCACTTCAAGAAGATGTATGAAGAGGTAGGAGAGATGATTCTTGAAGCAAAAAGGGAAGGCCTGGTAGCAGTAGTCTGGTCCTATCCCAGGGGTTCAAGTCTTTCAAAGGCTGGAGAGACAGCAGTGGATGTGGTCGCTTACTCGGCCCAGATCGCCGCCCAGCTGGGTGCGCACATAATAAAGGTAAAACCCCCGACAGAACATATCGAGCTTGAAGAAGCGAAAAAAGTATATGAGAAATACAAGATACCGGTAAATACGCTGGCAGAAAGGGTCAAGCATATAGTCCAGAGCGCTTTTGACGGTAAGAGGATAGTGATATTCTCAGGCGGAGCGGCAAAGGGAGAAGAAGAGGTGTTTGAAGAGATAAGGCAGTTAAATGCCGGCGGTGCTTTTGGTTCCATAATCGGAAGGAATTCATTCCAGAGGCCCAGAGAAGAAGCCCTTAAGTTCCTGGACGGGATCCTTGATATCTATGAAGGGAAGCCCCAGGGATCCTATGTGAAATAATTCATAAGCTCGTGGAACTTATAGGCAATAAATATTTCCACGGCAGTAAGCACAAGAGCAATAACTGTGGGAATTATCAGGTATTTACTAAAAAGCCTGCCGGCTTTCTGTGAAAAGAAAGGAATGAGGCAGGCCATAACAATGCTGACAAAGAAAAAGGTAAACACCACTGAAAGCGAAGAGAGATAATAGTAGAAGCCTCCAAGGAAATCAAACCGGAAGAGTGTAAATATTATAAAGGTTACAAGACTTAAGACAAAGATAATAAAAGTAAAGGGCCTCCTGAAGATCCTTTCCTTTGAAGGTTCCCTGTAATACTGGAAATTAAATACAGGATACAAGATAGCCATGATGGAAGCACCGCATAAAAACCCCGTAGAAAACCTAATTATATTATTGGTCATATACGGGCCAAGATATGAGGCAAGACCATCTATGATCGTAGACAGGAAAAAAACTGCAAGGACAATAAGGACATAAAGTGGCGGCATTTCACTTTGTTTTTTCCTAAACATCAAAAACAGGATGATTGCAGAGATCAAAAAACCTATATATATACCTGCACAGCGTGAACATAAAGGAGAAACAATATTTCCAAATATGAGGCTTCTGGAGTCCAACTGGTGGCAAACAGAAAAACCTATTATTTCCATCAGCATATTAAACAAATCTAATTATTTCCTTTCTTTTCCGTGCTGTATGTATTTTTAATATTGTATCAGCTATTGCAGGTTTTTTTATAAACAAAAGACAAATAAAACAAACAACGGGAAAAGACCCGCCTCTTGCATGATCAATATCTAATAAAATTATAGTTTTATCGCATTAATACTGATAGAATTAAAATAATATTTTAATAAAGAATCTACAGGGAAAATGTTTTAAACCAGTGGCTGCAATTGCCATTCCAGACTATGAATTAGGGAATTATTTATGACATATGATTTTCATACCCATACATTTCTTTCAGATGGTTCCAGCAGTGCTATTGAACTTATCAGGTTTGCCTACGCATATGGATACAAATGCATCGGGATAACTGATCACGGCAGCTATTCAACACTGGAACGTGTAATCGAGTCTACAAAAAAGGATTGCGAACTGGCAGAAAAATACTGGAATATAATAGCTGTACCCGGGATCGAACTTACAAATATTCCTGCAGCAAGCGTAGATGAGATGGCAAGATCGGCAAAAGAGCTGGGGATAAGTATGGTAGCGGTCCACGGAGAGTCCATAGTGGAAGAAGTAGAGGAAGGGACAAACCTTGCTGCGCTAAGATCTGAATATGTAGATATGCTTGCCCATCCGGGGATCATGACTTCTGAAGAAGCAAAGCTTGCGGTAAAAAATGATATCTATATAGAAATAACGAAAAGGGTCGGGCATAGCCTTACAAACGGAAGGGTAGTAGAAGTTGGCAGGAAAGCTGGAGTGAAGTTTTTAATAAATAGTGATTCACATAGTTACCAGGACCTTTACCGGGGAGATTTCCAGAAAGAAGTAGCACTCGGAAGCGGTCTCAGCAATGAAGAATATGACAGGATAATAGATTATAATCAGGAGGAATTTCTTAAAAAGATCGGATACAAATAATAACCAGAAGTTCATGGAGGTAATTAATGAACGACAAAGCAGAAGAAGTAAAAGCTGAAGTAGTAGGCTCAGAAGAGAGGCCCGGACCAATGGCAATAGTTGCACTTATCTGTGGTATCTTAAGTATGTTATGTTGCTGGGTTCCTTTTTTTGGGTTTATTCTAAGTGTAGCGGCAGTAGTGCTTGGAATTATTGAGAACAAGAAGATTGGAAGAGGAGAAAGTAGTTCAAAGGGTAAAGCAATGGCAATTGCTGGTATAATACTTGGCGCCGTTGGAATATTGGCTGGTATTATTACGTTTATTATTTTACCAATAGTTGGTGCCTCTCTCGGTTTTTTCACCGACATATTTAATAGCTAACTCTTCTTATTATTAAAATCGTCTGGATAGTAATAATAAGTGTTGTCAGCTTTGCCGGAGTATTTGGTGAATGGATGAGAGTTTATTAATACAGATAAATTTTGCAGATCATAATAGATATACTCAGCTTTCTTGGAGGTGGACTCTGCCACCAGAGGGCTGACAGGACATTTAATATAGATATTTTATATATGCCTGTGTGCTCAAGGTGCACAGG
>CAZKVA010000082.1:0-8177 GCA_964556035.1 uncultured Actinomycetota bacterium | reverse complement strand
GATATAACATTATAGCTGATTATACTGATATGGGAAACCCTTTATTTATACGTACCTTCTTACATTTTAAGTCCCGGTAACAAGATCATATATTATTTGGGCAGGGATTTAAATTAATTTTCCATCATAAATTTTATTATCATGGAATTATTGGTCCTAAGTACCTCATCAGGGACCGGGCCCGCAGTAATTTCAATTTCACATTTTCTCCCGGGATAGGCAGTGAAACCAGAGAATATCACTACTTCCTGATTTGAGGGATCCAGGCTCTTTATAGTATAGCTTTTTTCATCAGCTACATTATCTTCAGACTTATAAGTCACGATAACATTCACATCTTTTTCAGTTACATTCCCCTGATTCTCTATGCTTATTGCTATATTTATCTCCGTACCATTTGCCAGTATCCAGTAATCACCCTGCTCATTAAGTACCTCCGGGTCAAACTCTATGCTGTCGCCGACAACTGCCACTCCTCTTCTTTCCTGAAGCTTGGTAACGGTCTTTATCTCAGATATAAAGCCAAGGACATTTTGTGAACTTGTAAGGCTACGGTCCTGAAGCACTGTTGAATTAATGATCGTGAGATTTCCTATTCCTGTATTATCTCCAGATTGCTTCAATTTATCCTGGAAATAGAGGTAAAGTTCATCGCTCATAAACATATATAAAAAAGTATTAGTTATCTGTGTAGTGGATATATCAAGGTCAAGATCATCCAGGGCATTGAAAAGTGCAGGTTTAAAATCTTCATAGGACCTGTTTCTAGTATCAAATACCAGTTCAAGATATCCGTGAGCAACCTCAAACCCCTCGGGAGAGTTGATCTCCTTGCTGTTTTCAAGTATTATCCTGCTTTCCTCAATAACATCAAGCAAATCCCTATCAAGTTCTTCCCTGGAAACTTCCTTTACCTTGTTTACCGTATTGAAAAAGTTATAAGAGATCTTATTAGACTGCTGTACGAGTACGGAAACAGAGTTAATATAATCAGAGATTGTAAGTCTTTGTTCCTCTGTAAGATCCTTCCTGCTGATATCGCAGCTCCAGAGACCAGTGATCCAGCTGACTATAACAGCAGCGATGATAATCATTATGATTAAAGTTATGATTGGTTCTTTTTTTCCCCTACGTTCCACTAAGGTCCTTTCCGGTTTAAGACCATGTTTAATCTTTTATGGCCTCCCTATACTATGGGATAAAAATTATTATACAAATGAACAACTTAAAAAACAATCCGGGAAAGAGATTTATTCTTATCTTTAATAAAACAGTATGAATATATATAATGATATTTTTATAATTATTATACTCGGGAGGAGAATAGCTGGCTGTCAGTCAGCCATTACTTATGGAAAATATAGATAAACTTAAAAAAAGACAGGATATTGATCCAGGCCATAAGTGGAACCTGGGGGATATGTATTCCTCTTTAGACAAATGGGAGAATGATTACAAAGATATAAAAAAGCGTCTTCCAGCCTTTGCATCACTTTCCGGAAAACTTGAACAGTCGCCTGATAATCTTTGGGAAATCCTTGATAGTTATAGCAGTTTGATGGAAAAAGTTGAAAAACTCTTCATCTATGCACATATGTTAAAGGATCAGGATAATACAAATACTGATTC
This sequence comes from uncultured Actinomycetota bacterium, assembly GCA_964556035.1. GTDB lineage: Bacteria > Actinomycetota > Humimicrobiia > Humimicrobiales > Humimicrobiaceae > M55B120. The sequence continues at coordinate 6,548 of CAZKVA010000082.1, read as the reverse complement.
ACAGGCTCTTCTGGACAGAGCGAGATCCCTTATGGTCGAAGCTGAAAGCAATTCTTCATATCTGATTCCCGAGATACTTAAAATGAAACCTGATATCCTCAAGGACTTAATGAAATCTGATAATAGACTATCTGATTATACACAGTATCTCAAAGATATATCTAGACAGAGAAAGCATGTACTTTCGCATAAAGAAGAAAATATACTGGCACTATCTGGTGAGATGGCTGCTTCCTCACAACTTATCTTTGGGATGATAGACAATGCGGATATTAAATTTCCGGCAATAAAGGACAGTGATGGGGAAAGCTGTGAACTGACCAAGGGAAGATATTCCAAGTTTATGGAAAGCAGGGACAGAAGAGTCAGAAAAGATGCTTTTGAGGCTCTTTATACTACCTATGAAAAACAGAAAAATACTATTTCTTCTACGCTTAGTTCAAGTGTTAAAAAAGATCTTTTCTTCAGCAAGGTCCGTAAATATCCTTCAAGTATTGAGGCTGCCCTTTTTGATGATAATGCTCCAATATCAGTATATGATAATCTTATAAATGCAGTATCTGCAAACCTCGATCCAATGTATAAATATATGAAGCTCAGGAAAAAAGCATTAAAAGTCAAAGAGCTTCACATGTATGACCTCCATGTACCTATTGTTGAGGATATTGATTTTAAGATCACTTATGAAGAATCCAGGGAAATAGTCACTAAAAGCCTGCAACCTCTTGGAAACAGCTATACTGATACCTTAAAGGAAGGTCTTGAAGGAGGCTGGGTCGATGTATATGAAAATGAGGGCAAGACGAGTGGGGCATATTCCTGGGGATGTTATGATACTCATCCATATATACTTATGAATTATGAAAATATAATCAATCATGCATTCACATTAACGCATGAGATGGGCCATGCGATGCATACTTATCATTCGAATAAGAACCAATCATATATGAAGGCAGGATATAAAATATTTGTAGCGGAGGTCGCCTCCATATTAAACGAGATACTTCTTACGGACCATCTTCTAAAAACACTTGAAGATGAAAAGAAAAAATTATATATACTCAATCATTATCTTGAGCAGTTCAGGGGAACTGTTTACCGGCAGACGATGTTTGCTGAATTCGAAAAGATCATCCATTACAATTCGGAAAATCAGATACCTCTCACCGTTGAGAGCCTTTCAAATATATATCATGAGTTAAATATTAAATATTATGGGCCGGATATTATAATAGATCCCCTGATAGACCTTGAATGGACAAGAATACCTCATTTCTACAGCTCATTTTATGTCTATAAATATGCAATAGGATTTTCTACAGCTGCTGCTCTTTCAGAAAATATTCTTAAGGGAAATAGTGATGCTGTTTCAAGATACATAGATTTTCTTTCCAGTGGAGGTTCGGATTATCCCATAGACCTCTTAAAAAAAGCCGGCGTAGACGTTACCTCACCTGAACCTGTGAAAAATGCATTAAAGATCTTTAGCGGACTTGTTGATAATATGGAGCAGTCACTTTCTTTGTGATGGATTATTAAGATATATGAAGGTATCTCATACATTAAACCTGAATAGGACCACATCTCCGTCCTTTATGATATATTCCTTTCCCTCCTGCCTGACAAGACCTTTTTCCTTTGCTGAATTAAATGATCCTGGGCCTATGAGTGTATTAAATTCTATTACCTCTGCACAGATAAAGCCCTTTTCAAAATCAGTATGGATCTTACCGGCAGCCTGCGGAGCTTTAGTTCCTCTTACAACCGTCCAGGCCCTTACCTCGGGTAGTTTTATAGTCAAAAAACTTATAAGATCCATAAGCTCATAGGATGCTCTAATGAGCCGCTCTATCCCGCTCTCATGGATTCCAAGTTCTTCCATAAACAGCTCTCTTTCATTCTGGTCAAGTTCTGAAAGCTCCTCCTCTATTTTTGCGCTTACTATAATTACCCGGGAGTTTACACTTCTGGCAAAATCCTGGACCTTTTTTAATGCCTCATTATCCTGATCATTTTTACTTATATCATCTTCGGAGATATTTGCAGCATAAATGACAGGTTTTAAAGTAAGTAAAAACAAATTATCAAGTACCTCTTTTTCCTGACCTGAAAGCTCCATGCTCCTGGCCGGTTTTCCTCCTTCAAGGCTGGCTCTAATCTTTTGTAATACATCTATCTCGAATAGGATTATTTTATCCCTGGTTTTAGCCTGTCTTTTATTCTTTTCCAGCCTATTATCAATAGTCTCAATATCTGCAAATATAAGCTCGAGGTCCACTACTTCAATATCCGACACCGGATCAATAATCCCCGATATATGGGATATGCTCTCATCACTAAAACATCTTACGGTATGGATGATTGCATCTACTTCCCTGATATGGGAAAGGAATTTATTTCCAAGCCCTTCTCCTTTATGGGCCCCTTTAACAAGTCCGGCTATATCTACAAATTCAATAATTGCAGGAATCGCTTTTTCAGATTTTACCATTTCTGCAAGCTTATCCAGTCTTGGATCTGGCACAGGCACACTTGCCCTGTTTGGTTCTATTGTGCAGAAAGGATAGTTGGATATTTCTGCACCAGCTGTAGTTATTGCATTAAAAAGGGTGCTCTTTCCGACATTTGGAAGCCCTATTATTCCTAATTTAATATATCCTCCCGGTTAATCAATTTTAAATACTAGCTCTATTCTCCTATTATTTTTACAAGTACTCTTTTTTTCCGCATCCCGTCAAATTCCCCATAAAAAACCTGTTCCCAGGGTCCGAGATCGAGTTTTCCTTCTGTAACAGCTACCACCACTTCCCTTCCCATTATAGTACGCTTCAGGTGGGCATCCGCATTATCCTCAAAGCCATTATGCTGGTACTGGCCGTAAGGTTTTTCCGGAGCAAGCTTTTCAAGCCATTTTTCAAAATCACCGTGAAGGCCGCTTTCATCATCATTTATAAATACACTTGCAGTAATATGCATCGCATTTACCAGCATAAGTCCTTCCTTTATATTGCTTTCTTTTAGACACTGATCAATATCTGAAGTTATATTTATTAGTTCCCTTCTCCTGGAAGCCTCAAACCATAATTCCTTCCTATAACTTTCCACAAATTCTTTCCCTTCTTATTTTATTAAATCTTATTTATCAGCAAGCAGCTTTAAGTTCCTGAGAATAGGGACTCCCTCTAGCCATTCATACAGTCCCATGCTTTTTAATTTATTTACCAGTTTTGGGTCCTTCTTTGTCCCTTTGCTGCTCTCTTCAAGCAGCACGATATCTTCCTTGCTTAATTTACCAATATCAACTATCCAGTCTTTTATCTTTTTATTATAAGGACAAACAAGCTGGCATCTCATACACCCGACAAGGCTATTATGGGATCCGGGTTTTACCCAGCCAGGAATATCATCCTTTGATTCATTTAAAAAAGTAAGACATCTGGATGCATCAAGATTGAAGCGGTCCTCCATGATTGCTCCAGTTGGACAGGCTTCCCTGCAAAGAGTGCAGCTTTTGCACGCTTTTAGGGTCTCCATTTCTTGCCATGGATCACTGCCTGTCTCCCAGTCAGTATAGAATCCAGCCAGCTGATGGAAGCTTCCCCATTTTTCAATATATGCTATATTATTTTTACCGTATTTTACCATTCCACTTCTTGCTGCAGTAAGTTTAAGCGGAAGTAATGCCCTGGATAGCCTATATCCATCAGCAGCAAGCCATTTCTTAAGCAGTTTAAATACATCTCTATAGATCTTTCTGTAATCAATATATGTCGGGGGTATGATAGTATCAATCTTTTTGTTACCCAGATCTATATTTAACCTGTGTTGGGGGCGGGGTATACCGAGGATTATTATTGACTTAGCTTCTTTAAAGTCATGAGGAACATTGAAGGAAAATCCATCCAGATACGATTCATATATTTTATCGTCTATAAAACCTTTTTGAAGGCATTCTTTAAAATCATTTTCAAGACCGATAAGTCTTTTTACCGGAAGTACCCCTGCCTTAAAATCATATTTACTTATAAAAGATTTTAGGAGATCTTCCACTCTGGTCTTCCCCTGAAATAGATTAATATTTGATTGATTTATTATTCACTATTTAAAATCACAGGTTCTTATGACTAATTATACCAGAAGGTATAGACTTAGAGACATAACTACCATTCCTACAAAATATGATATAGATTTTATTATATTTAAAAATATTTATATAATTATATAAATAACTGGCTCACTAAAGTTTAAGAACATTATTATAATTCCAGACTATGAGGAAAATAATATAATAATATTTTTGGATAAACAAATATAATTTTTGCATTAGGAAAATATATTAAAGATTATAAAGATAAGAGAAATTTTAAATCAACATCTGAGCCGGAGGGAAAAGTCGTCATGGATAAGCAATCTGGCAAAGACAAAGGTTTGATTTTTGTGGTCCAAAAACATTATGCCTCCCGCCTGCATTATGATTTCAGGCTTGAGCTTGATGGAGTCTTGAAAAGCTGGGCAATACCAAAAGGTCCCACACTTGATCCTGCAAACAAACATCTTGCAGTTTTAGTAGAGGATCACCCATTCGATTATAAGGATTTTTCCGGAATAATCCCTGATGGAAATTATGGCGCCGGGAAGGTCGAGATATGGGACACGGGCACATATCTTGCACTGGATTCATCTGACAGCAAGAATACGGCACATAAGGTAAGGGAAGGTTTTAAGAAGGGCCATATAACTATTATATTGAGCGGTAAAAAACTTAATGGTGAATTTGCCTTTATAAGGCTTAAAAAAGCAAAGAAAAATGATTGGCTGCTTATTAAGAAAAACGACCAGTTTGCTATCCGGGGATGGGATAATAAGATCGTGGATACAAAACCTGCTTGAACTGACTATGGTCCCGTTGTCTGTATGAAAACCCTAATTTTCAATAAAACGGTAACAAATCTGGTAATAGATAAGAGATCTGGCTGATTGCCTGGGCAAGGCTTTAAGTCTTGTCGGAATATAATGAATTTATCTCAGCCCCCAATAGGAAGATCAAACTTGAAATATATACCCATAAAAGAAATGCGATCACTGATGCTATGGAACCATATGTCAATTGGTAGTCTGAGAAGTTATTTATGTATATTATAAATAGATGTTTTACTCCTTCCCAGCCGATAGCAATAGTCAATGCACCTTTATAGATCTTTTTAAAACTTATATCTCTATGTGTGCCAAAATAATAGATGAGGGCAAAGATAAGGAAATTAAACAGTATCCCCATGATTACCGACAGGGCTCTTGGTATATTTGCAGAAATAGATTCTTCAATATTGAAGAACTCTATAATATTATTTGACAGGTAAAATAATCCTGTGGATATACTGAATGTTATAATGATTATTAAGAGGATCAGAAATATGATCAGGAAACCAAACAGCTTTTGCTTCCAGTATCTCCGTTGTGTCTTTGCTTTAAATATTTTGTTTAAAGCAAATTGAATGGAATCAAAGACATAGGTGGATGAAAAGAAAAGAAAGATAAAACCGATTATTCCTATACTTGCCCAGTTTTCTATTATCCTTGTAATATTATTATCAACAAAGCCATATATTATAGGTATCCTCTCTTCTACAAAGATCAGTATGTCTGCTTGTATCGAAAACCTGTTTATGACTATACCAGTAAGCGATATAAATATAAGCATTGCCGGAAAAAGGGAAAAAATCGAATAAAAGGCAATAGACGATGCAAATATATGGCACTCATCTTTTATGTATTTACTAAAAAGCCTGTGCAGGTACCGATATATATTTTTTAATACTTTTTTTACTATTTTCACTTATTACTCATTATCATCCATTTCTTTCATGACTTCCTTTATTTTCTTTTCTTCCCATCGCTTACCCGGGAATTTGGAAAATACGAATACACCCATACCATGAAAGAAAAGCCCTATCCCCCATCCGAGCATAGGCCAATAGAACCACAATACGCCGGGGCTTGTGACCAGGTTTATTATGACCAGCACTATATTCACAGCTATATAGACAAAAAGGTGTGAATAAAATCCTTTGATCTCTTCTACTCTTTTTTTAGCCTTTTCATATTTTTCATCTACCATTTGAACCTCCTTGATTAAAATACTTTACTACTGTTTATTATAAATTGATTATTGTGGAAAGTCCCGTAAAACATGCACTTATGGCATGTTTTACCACACAGGCTTTAGCCTTGTTTGGGAGAAGTATTAATTTTACTGGTGGGCGAAGGGGGACTTGAACCCCCATGTCCTTGCGAACACTAAGTCCTGAACCTAGCGCGTCTACCAATTCCGCCATTCGCCCTAAATCAGTCAAATTCTGATTTTTATACCATAATTAGATTAGTTTATTTTATCTTTTTTATCTTCAATTTCAAGTTAATTTTATTAATTGATTTTCCTGCCAATCCTTATTTCTCTAGAAAATTTGTTATTTAGAATTCATTCAAACATTTTCAGTTTAATTTTTAACAAATTCTAATAATTTCTTATAGGAGCTTTACCCTGCAAT
>CAZKVA010000081.1:0-8304 GCA_964556035.1 uncultured Actinomycetota bacterium | reverse complement strand
TGGATATAAAACCATATATACCCGAGTTTAGCTCAGAAGATATAATAAAAAAAGGATGGCTTGAAAATAATATAGTTAAACTATCTGATTCGAAAGATGATGGAAGGTTTATTAAATAAAAAATGCAAGATTTTTTATATTAAATCTCTTTAAAAACTCAATTCAGGTATAAAAATATTCTCACCAGAAGTCAATATTGCGATTCTAACATTGAGTATAGTAGACAGCTAATATCATTTATTGGAGTATAATTTTCTTCCTGGATATTAAGACTATGCCACCAATTATTCCAACCAGTAAGGCTAAAGGACATATAATTGTAGCAAAAATAAAAAATACTGGCTCATCACCTAGATTTGCCCAGAAACCTTCCCCAAAAAGTTTTATAAAAAGTGCATATACAAGATTATGGAGCACCGAACCTACAACCATGCCAATAGCTGAGGCACCTGTGAGAATAAAAAATACTTTTGAAATTCTAGTAAACTTTGCTTTTGCAGCCAAAACAATGAGAGCTATACCCAGGCAGGGTAATATAATTGCTGCAGCAAAGAATAGATACCTATTAAATAGGTCAATTAGATTCATGATAAAAATGTTTGATATGGTTACGATAAAGAAAGCAAGTGTTATCCAAAAAATCACCATAGTAGAAGTATAGATTTTATTCTTTTTATTCTCCATTTAAGAATCCTTTAAATTATTTTTAAAACCTTAGCAATTTATTAGACGTTATTTTGTAGAAATAGATTTTATTAAATCTGTAATTTATTAAAGAGTTTAAGGAACTGTTTAGGTCTATGATTGCTTTTATAGTAAGAGTATTTATACAAAAGGAAATTGGTAGAAAGCATTTTAGTATAAAAATAATAGAGAAGATAATCAAAAGTGCTCTAATTCCATTCTTCTTTAATAGTAGGTTTACTTTTTTCTCAACAAGCCTAGTTACAAAACTGTGTCTCTTATGGTGAGCTCACCATAACAGGCTCCTAGGTCATTCAAATGTATCAACTACTCAGATCTATATTACTCTAGCAAACACTGATGTAGAAACTGCTATGAATGGATTTAATCAGTTTGGTGGATAATACATTATTTATCTAAATAGAAAATTATAGAGTTATATGTTTCTTACGCTGGAGAAAAACTTTAGAAGCTCTTCGGGGGAAAATACTTCTGCTAGGCGGTAAGGAGCCTTCTTTATAGGTATGGAAAGTGCCAGGTCTTTTCTGTCTATGGTATTTGAGAAAAAGAAGCGGAGACCTGAAGTTATGATATTTATGCTGCTTTATCTGAGGCTCCTCTCATTTGCCAGGTAAAGTATGTATCTTTTTAGTTCCTCCTTAAATTGCTTTAATGATCAGGAGGCTATTTTACCTGTTTTGTTGGCAGGGGAGGACGGCTACATAAAATATGGTGATATTGGAGGAATTGTTTGGAGAGTTAAAATAAATATTTATAGCTGGAGCGCTGTTGATAAAGACTACCGCGTTAACGGTTTAGTCCAACACGACTTATAGACTGACCCCAATTAGCCAAGCAGTATCTCTATCTCGTTCAAAATCCTCAGTGTCTTGATCTTTTTAATTGATAGTAAACGCATTATCTCATCGGCTTCCATTGAGACAAGTTCCTGGACAAGTATGATGCCGGAATCAAACAATGTTTCTTTCTGGTCTTTGGTGATAGTGGTGAGGATACTTACAGGATACAATTTCTTTCTTTCAATATAATACTGGAGATTTTTTTCCTTTGGGTGCTGCCATGCCATTACTCTTAATTTCACACATGATGCATATTTTACACATTCTGATGTGCATTTTGTATTTGTGACAAGCCAGCCATAGTAATGAATATCATTAGAGTCCTTATTTTTCTTGATGGCTTTTTCGATGTCTACAAAACGGGCATGCACATAGAGTGCAGTCTTTACATCGGAATAGATACCTCTATGATTGTGGTATTTGCTTTCGATAAAGAAGACTATATTGTCTTTTTTGGCTACTACATCTACCTCATGATCCACGCAGCAGCCTTTGAGGATCTGTCCAACCTTTGTGCTGTACCCATATTTATCAAGGATCTTTGCAATATATTTTTCAAAGACAAAACCTTGCGGCCCCATACCCATCATTGCTCTTTTCAGTGAATATTTCAGGGCAAGCTTATGTTCAACCTTGCTAAGATGTTGAAGTGCCAGGTTGTGGATATCTTCGGTAGATGCTCCTTCCCTTATCTCTGGTTTTAAATAATCCAGGACCCCTCTGGCTTGCTCGGGCGTCGCCCCTGCCTTGGTAAGGGAGGTGATTATCTTATCCTCATTAAAAGTTTCCAGGTTGCCATCGGATTTGATTATATGATCTTTCATCTATTATCTGCCTTGTCTAGTTAAGTTGATGATAATAATAATTTTAATCATTTTAACAAATTGTCTATCTCTATCCAATCAATAAAGCTAACAAAAAAGATTTTGCTTCCAATTTCTCTATGTTTTCAATAAAATGGTGGGAATTAAATTTTTCATAAAGGAATAAATTAATAATCTATAGATTATTCTTAAGACAGACAAACTATGAATGACCAAGAAAATCCTGTATCTAAAAACCCCCTGACTTCATCTGCTTCAACAAAAGTTGAGCTTTCGCAGGAGATGTCACTTTTTAGTATAACTATGATCGGCGTCGGCGCTATGATAGGTGCCGGGATATTTGTCCTTACTGGTCTTGCTGCTGGTGCAGCAGGTCCCGCCCTTATGCTTTCATTTTTCTTAAATGGTATTGTGACCATCTTTACTGCAATGGTTTATGCAGAGCTTGGTTCGACCTTCCCTTCTGCAGGAGGCGGGTATGTGTGGGTAAGGGATTCCCTGCCACAACCCAGTGGGTTTATTGGCGGGTGGATGGACTGGTTTGCACATGCAGTAGCCTGCAGTCTGTATGCCCTTGGCTTTGGTGCTTATTCTTATATAGTCATCAAGATGCTTAATATAAATATCCCTGTAATAAGTGAAGAATTTGCTTCAAAGTTACTGGGTGTGATCATCATACTTATATTTACATATATTAATTACAGGGGAGCATCAGAGACAGGCCTTGCCGGCAGCATAGTGACGATATTAAAAATAATCATTCTTGCAGTTTTTATTATTGCTGGGTTTATAAGCATTTTTAAAAATCCCACTACATCTCTGAGTCATTTCAGGCCATTTATGCCTGAGGGATTTACCGGGGTGCTATTTGCCATGGGGCTCACATTCATTGCTTTTGAAGGATATGAGATAATCGTTCAAGCGGGGGAGGAAGTAAAAAATCCAAAGAAAAATATTCCCAGGGCTATTTTTACCTCACTTCTTATAGTTGTACCGATATATATACTTATTGCTTTTGTCGGAATAGGAGGCATAGAGTCTCAGGAGCCTACCTGGCAGTTCTTAGGTAAATATAAAGAGCTTGCCATGATGGAGGCAGCAAGGCAGTTTTTCCCATATGGTGAATTCATACTTCTTATAGGGGGACTTCTTTCCACTATGAGCGCGCTTAATGCAACCATATATTCTTCATCCAGGGTATCATTCTCTATGGGAAGAGATGGCTCACTTCCAAAAATATTTGCAAAGATACACAAGAAACGCAGGACACCTTTTGTCGCTACATTAATATCAGCTCTGCTTATAATTGCTATGGCACTTGCACTACCCATACATGATGTTGCCAGTGCGGCAGATATAATGTTCTTGCTATTATTTCTAATGGTCAATATGGCGGCTATTAACCTCAGGAGGACAAATCCTTCTCAAAAAAGAGGATATATTATGCCATGGTTCCCATATGTGCCAATACTCGGGATAATCACTAAACTCTTTCTGGCAATATTTATGTTTGGATACAGTCCGGTTGCATGGTATACGACCATTATATGGATTGTAGGCGGAATAATATTCTATTATGCATATGCTAAGGAAAGATATGATGAAAAGGTCGAAGAGATCGTAAAAACGGTTCATGAAGAGAAGGAAGTGGTAACAAAGAAATTCAAAGCCATGCTCCCGATAGCAAACCCAGAGAGTATACAACCCTTAATAAAGTTTGCCGCTCCTATCGTAAATTACAATAATGGGCAGCTTACCCTGCTAAATGTCATTAATATCCCGGCGCTTCTGCCAATGGGTGGAGGAAGAAAATATATTAAGAAGTCACGGCCCATCATCGAGAAAGCTGTCAGTGTATCGGAAAAATATAATATTCCTTTAAACTCGATCATTAAAATATCCCATAGGACTGAAAAAGCTATTACAGATACTGTAAAGAATAAGAAAATAGATCTCCTCTTTCTGGGATGGAGAGGCTATACGAGAAAAAGTGATTATATATTTGGAAGCGTTATTGATCCGATAATTGCCAATGCAGAATGTGATACGATGGTTTTAAAGGTCCATAAAAACAAGCTTGGGAAAATTAAAAATATCCTCCTGCCTGTTTCAGATGTCAGGAATACCAGATTATCTATTGATATGTCTTTAAATATTGCCAGAGCTTTTAATGCAAAACTACATCTGCTGCATATTATGCCTTCACGAAGTACAAATAAAACTGAAGGCCTGAAAAAGAAGATCATAAATGGACTGAATGGATTTTCAGGTATAGAAAAAGAAAATATCATAATAGAGAAATCCTCAAATATTGTTGAGACAATACTCGACTATTCCAAGAAATATGACCTTCTGATTCTTAATACACCCAGGGAGAGTATCTTCAAGATGTTCTTCGTCGGTAATAAGATCCAGTATATAGCTAAAAACAGCCACTCTGCGGTGCTTCTGGTGAAGAAATACGAAGGCAGGCTAAAGACACTTCTACAGAAGATCTTTGGTACCCGCAAGACTGACCTATAAGCTATACATCCTATAAGATCGACTGGCATTTAAAAAATATTTTAAAAAAATTCTTTAAAATATTACCATCTGTTATATAATGAAATATACTAATTAATAGTATATATTAATGTTGCAATAGCTACAGCCTTTCCCTTATTTATAAAAGAACAGGGGGATATAGATGATACTTATTAAGTTAAATGATGATGTTGCTACATTTGTGTGTACCGAGTGTGGCAGAGTCATCACAACAGGCGAAAATTTTCTGGTAAATCCCAAAGCATTTCCTAAAAAAATGATCACTGCTTTCGGGGATCAGGTCTTTTACAGATGCAGATGTGGTGAGAAGCATGAGCTTATAAAGAGCGCAAACCCGAATATTCAGGAATTCCTAAAGTTCAAGCAGGTAAAAGTGGTTGAACCGGATTATACCGGGGGAGAGATCGATGCTGAATCCTGGATGTCCTCCGGGTTTTCACCTGATCTGTAGTAGATATTATCTCATTTAAAAGATTTTTATAGAGAATGATTGCAATATTAACGGTTCTTCAAAAGCTATTTAACTATAATCAATAGTGATAACAAATATTTAATTTTCCAGGCAGGCAAACTATTGACAAATGAACCATAGTTCATTATAATCTTATTGAACTATGGTTCATTATAATATATTTGTAAAATAATTAAAGGAGGAGATATGCCAAGAGGAGATAAAACAGGACCTGCCGGCATGGGTCCGATGACTGGAAGAGGTGCAGGGTATTGTACAGGAAATGCATATCCTGGATTTGTAACTCCAAATCCGTCTGGATTTTCTGGAAGAAGAGGCTTGGGCCAGATGGGAAGAGGAAGAGGACACAGGAACTGGTATAACCGTACAGGTATGCCTGGTTGGAATCGTTATGAAGCCGGATACCCAGCCTGGGGAGGGGATGCACCATACCCAATGTATGATGATCCTTATATGGTTGAGGAGATAGCACCCGATCAGGAAAAAGGTATGCTTCTGGGACAGGCAGAAATGCTGAAACAGAATATAAGTGAAATAGAAGCCAGGTTGAAAGAGCTTGAAAAGGACTCAAAGCCGGCAAAAAATAAAAAGCCGTAGAGCCAGAGATCCAAAAAGAAAAAACACTTGCAAGAGAGTATAGGTGTAGCCAAACTACACTTATACTCTCTTATCATATATGTAGCTGATAAATCAAAAATAATTCAAATATTCTATTTCGTCCATATGCATTAAAATTCTCATAATTTCTAACCCTTAAAAAATAATCATAATAAAACGATGGTTTAACATTGATTTTTTCCCTATAATCTAATATATGAAATATGATCATCTTAGAGGAGGTGTTTTGTGGTTGGAAAGGGCAAGGAAAAAAGTCCAGGTGAAAACCTGGGTAAACTTGTAAAAGAGTTTGGAGATGCTGTAAGTAAGATTTTTGATGATCCTGAATTGAAGAAGAAGGCTAAGGATTTTGGTGATAGTGCCGTTAAATCAGCAAAGCTCTTTGGTAAGAGGTTTAAAGATGAAGAGGTGAAGAACAAATTCAAAGATGTGGGAAAAGCTGCCCGGGATTTTGGCGATAGCGTAGCAGATCATTTCAAGGAAGATGATGAGACTGATGCCGAAGACTCAGGGTCTAAAAAAAAAGATGACTGGGAACAAAAATTAGATGAAAAGATGGACCAATTCTCAAGGAAAGCAGAAGAAGCAGGTGAAAAACTTGGAAGGAAGGCGGAAGAAGCCGGAAAAGAATTCGGCAAAAAAATGGAAAAAGTAGGGGAGAGGATCGATTATCACTTCAAAGGTACTCGGGGCGGCAGGATAACAGGTTATACTTTTTCAATATTCTGGAGTTCTGTGTTCCTTGTATTTTTTAATTTTTATAGTAACTATATTGCATTTTATAATTATGAAAAAATTGATGGAATAAAACACTGGACCAATTATCCATTGCTTACATCTGATTTCGACCGGTGGCTCCCGATCATCACTGCTTCACTTATTGCAGCTATTGTGGGCAATATAATACTTATAATCTATGACGGTCATTTTTTCCGGAAAGTAGTACATATAGCAATAGACCTATTCAGCCTTGCAGCTACAATATCACTTCTTGTAATATTTCCTTTCAATTTTTCCGCAATGCCGGCGCATGATCTTACAAACCTTTTAACTCCTATTGTAACAGTAGTACTTGTATTGGTCTCAGTTGGTATCGGAATAGGCATAATAGTAAGGTTTGTGAAACTTATGGTGGCAATTATAAAAAGACCCTGAGGGAAGATAAAAGAAATAATGCAGCAGATGGGTAATGAAGAAAAATAAAAAAATCTAACTATTTAATTTTTAATGGAATCAACAATAGACTGGCTAACTGATAAAAAAAATCCTTATATTAGCTATTTAACAAATAAGAATATACTGGGTAAAGAATATTTAGGAAAGACATATGGATCAAAGACAGTCTTTGTTATCGCAAATTCAGAACCCGTTGCCTCCATACTGAACCTTAGGAATAAAAATGGATCGTGGGGAGATAAGCAGGATTCCTTTAACCCTTTATATAAAAATACCTTCTGGCAGCTTTATTTTCTGTCACTTTTAGGTGTGAAAAAAAATATAGATGGAATAGACAATGGGATCGATCTGGTAATAGAAAAAATGCAGGAAAAAGATGGCTCTTTCCCATCCAGGTTCAGGCATAAAGGTATTCTTCCATGCATGCAGGGGATAGCTCTTGAAATGCTCATCAGGTTGAAATACTGTGATAATGATTTCACTAAAAAAACAATAACATTTATTAATGATCTTGCATTCAGGGAGAACTTCAGGTGCAAATACCGCCAAAACCTCAAATGCCCATGGGCCGAAATAAAAATTCTAAAGGCATTTAATCTTGTCTCCCCGAAAAAATTGACCGGGGATATCTTAAATACAAAAAAAATGGCTTCAGATTTCCTGGTCAGATACAATATTTCAAAGGCAAACTATCCCAGGAGAAAAAAAAGAAGCGGGCACTGGTTTACATTTGGCTTTCCAAGAGGTTATCAGAGCGACATATTAGAGCTTGTGAGTGTGCTGGTTGATGCAGGAGTAAATATAAATAGCAATAATATCAAAAAAGCCCTTGATCTCATTAATTCAAAAAGAGGGCCCGAAGGCAGCTGGAAACTCGAATATTCGCTTAATGGAAGGATGCTTGTAGATATCGAACACAAAAATAAACCCAGCAAATGGATAACTTATATGGCCCTTAAGTCTTTATATAATAGTAATTATTTGAAACCTGTCAGTAAATGAAAAACAAAGTATTTGCCTCCAGGTGTGAAAGTTACAAAAAGAAGGATGTAAAATCCGTTATTCTTGAAGGACTTAATAGACTGGGAGGTCCTGGCAGGTACATAAATAAAAAACAAAAGATATG
>CAZKVA010000080.1:0-8375 GCA_964556035.1 uncultured Actinomycetota bacterium | reverse complement strand
TCATCATAAAGAATATAAGACCAAACATTATAATAAACGGGATCGCGCTTATAATTATTTGCAGCCATACGGATTGCTGCTGATTGTCCACTTTAAAAGCTATATCATTATCAAGCAGATATTGGGTGATATCATAGTCTGGTAAGAATGCTACTTCAAAGAAAGTGCCGTCTGCAAGCTCTCCTTCTATGAGTCCCTCCTCTGCTTTTATAATAAGAGGGGCACCCGTTACAGCTCTACCATTTTCAATTGCAACAACAAACTCATCCATGCTGAACTCCTTCACATCGGGAGACAGGAAGAGCGGATTTCTGAAGATCAAAAACATTACCACTATAAGTAGAATAAGCAGTGCAATGTTTTTAAATCCCCTGCTTTTAAATCCTTTTTTATTAAAATTATTTTTCAAACTTAAAACAACTCCTTTTTTTACAAAATTTTTATCAACCTTTAATGATAGTACAAATATTACTCATTTTCAATATATCCTATAAATGGTAGATTCCTATACTTTTCTGCAAAATCCAGACCATAGCCTACTACAAATTTATTCGGTATATCAAATCCCTTATATTTTACGCTGTTTTCCATCTTCCTTGGCACATTCTTATCAAGCAGCGCACAGACTTCAATGCTTTTAGGATTTCTGGCCCTTAGATTCTTTATAAGGTAATTAAGCGTCCTGCCGGAATCTACTATATCCTCGATTATAATCACTTCCTTGCCCTCGATGCTGCACTCAAGATCCTTTGTTATCCTGACTATACCAGAGCTTACCC
The DNA here is from genome assembly GCA_964556035.1 of uncultured Actinomycetota bacterium. Classification (GTDB taxonomy): domain Bacteria; phylum Actinomycetota; class Humimicrobiia; order Humimicrobiales; family Humimicrobiaceae; genus M55B120. The sequence continues at coordinate 7,596 of CAZKVA010000080.1, read as the reverse complement.
TGGAATTTCCATAGCTTGATACTGCCATAAAATCAAAAGTCACAGGTATTTTTAATTCCCTGCAAATATCTGCTACAAATATAAAGGACCCCCTGAGGATAGAGACCAGAACAGGGCTTTTATCTTCATAATCAATGGTAAGCTTCTTACCCAGCTCTTTTACTTTCTTCTTAAGGGTAGCCTCATCGATAAGTACCTTTATTTTTTCTCCATCATACACCAGAATTTTTTCTCCATCTTTTTTTTTAAACTTATATATACTCATATGCTTATATTATATTTTTAAGCATTATCTATTTAATTAAATCATATATATATCATTTTTCAAATAGTTCCATCCGTAATATCTTCTTTGTCTTCCCGGTGATCCTCACTCTATGATCTATCCTCTGATTTCCTACCCAGATTATTTTCTCCCTATCATAAAAAACAGGGACATTTACTCTTTTGTTTACAGTGATCTTGCGGTCGGTAAAAAAATCCTGGAGTTTTTTACTCCCACCTACTCCAAGGGGATAAAACCTGTCTCCCTCCTCCCAGCTGCGTACTTTTACAGGAAGTTTTACTTTATCATAGTCAATAAAAGCCTGATTATCCCTGGCTTCCTTATAATCTTTCTTTTGATCCCTGCCAGCCATACCGGATCTCAGATCCATCGAAAATTGTTTAAGACCTGTTTCTCCATCTACTTTTATTTCCTGATCCGCACATTTTAGTATTCTCAGTCCAGTCCCTTTCCTGGGACCGTCAAAAGCATAGTTTTTTATTTCCTGCGGAAGTTCTTTAATATGATCAAAGTCTACCATATGAATAAAACCATTTATTCTTAGAACCCTCAGGCTTCTCATAGGCTGCAACCATTTGTTTTCACCCCCGCTTTCAGTTTTTAGGAGCAAAAGTACATCAGATATATTCTTAAAACTGATATCCTCGAGATGTCCAAGTATTTTCTCTGTTGCGGAGATTATGATCCTGCGCCTTATAGCCACAGAGCTTGAAAGGATAGACTCTATGGGGATTTTTATATATATAATATTTTTGCCATCTTTGCTCTTTGAAAACCTTGCAATTTCTTCCAATAGCTTTGAGGAATATTTCTTTAAGAAATCATCTTCATCCCTTAAGATCCCGATAGAGCGGAGAACGCTTGACCTGAAATTTTTAAAGAAGTTTCCCCTTATAAAAGGTACCAGCTTATTTCTTACCTTATTTCTAAAATATACATTTTCAAGATTTGTATGGTCCACACAGTACTGGATGTCATGGCCCTCAAGGTACTGCATTATATCTTCCCTGCTTGTATTAATAAGCGGCCTGATGATATTGCCGCTGACAGGCTTTATGCCTGAAAGGCCTCTTGCGCCCGCGCCTCTTATTAACCGCATAAGAAAAGTCTCAATATTATCATCTGAATTATGGCCGACCGCTATCTTTGAAATATTATATTTCCTTAAGATCTCTTTCAGCCTGCTGCTCCTTAATTTTCTTGCCCCGGCTTGAAAGGAAAGCTTATTTGCCCTGCACCATTTCCTTGCATCGATCTTTTCACTAAAAAGCCTGATATCCAGCTTCTTACACAATTTCTTTACAAATGCCGCATCCAGGGCAGATCTTCCATTTCTGGTCATATGGTCAAGACAAAAACCGTAAAGGGTCAGGTTGAATTCATCCTTAAGTCCATATAGCATATGAACTAAAAAAGTTGAATCAGGTCCGCCGGATATAGAGACCAGTACGCTATCACCAACCTCAAGCATATTAAAATCCCTGGCAGTCTCGAGCACAGTTTCCTCTGCTCCAAGGCTCCCACTGTGATCAATGGTCCTGTCAGGTTTTCCCCTCATATTATTATAGTCAAATGATTATTGCTCTAATGGCTGCTGGCATCAGCTTCACGATTAATCCTTATTATCTCTCTTGCCTTACCGGTTTTCTCATCTATATCGATCGCTACACCATTTATCCACACATCTTCTTTTGACACTGTGAACTGCTGCGGCATCTGGGTTAAGAATTTCCTTATAATATTTTCCTTTTTTACTCCTATAACTGAATTCCTGGGACCTACCATCCCGGCATCTGTTATATATGCCGTCCCTCCCGGCAATACCCTCTCATCAGCAGTCTGGATATGGGTATGGGTACCTATGACTGCACTGACCTGCCCATCAAGAAACCATCCCATTGCCACTTTCTCGGATGTGACTTCTGCATGTATATCTACTATGATAACCGGGGTTTTTTCTTTTACATATTCCATTATTCTCTCAACTGTCCTGAAAGGGCAATCAAAATAATCAACAAATACCCTTCCGCATATATTTATGACGGCTACTTTTAAACCACCAAGTTTTTCGATCTCATAAATATAGTATCCCTTACCCGGGGTATCAGGTGGATAATTTGCAGGTTTTAGCAACCGTGGTTCGAGGTCAAGATAATCGATTATCTCTTTTTTCTTAAATATATGATTTCCCGATGTGACTATATCGATTCCCATTCTAAGAAGGGTGTCACATATTTCTGGAGTAATTCCTATTCCTCCTGCAGAATTTTCCCCATTTGCGATGACCATATCTACTTCATTTTCGCGGATAAGGGAGTCAAGATTTTTTGCCAGGGCAATCCTCCCCGGCTTGCCTATGATATCTCCTAAAAATAGTACTTTCAAAATCGAGCCTTTCTAGCTTGCTTTAATTATCCTTTCAGGACAACTATATATATTAAACCTTTTTCCGCGGGCATAACCAATAAGGGTAAGCCCGGCTTTTTGTGCAATTTCCGCAGCATCATATGTAACCGAAGAATTGGTCACTATTATTGGAACAGACATCTGTAATGCCTTAAACACAAGATCCAGAGATGCTCTTCCTGAAGTAAAGATCATTTTATCTTTTGGAGTAATACTGTTTATTAGCATATGTCCGAAGATCTTATCTATACAATTATGCCGCCCCAGGTCTTCCATTAGTGAGAGCATCTGTCCTCCAGTATCAAAAAGTGCTGCAGAATGAAGACCGCCGAATTCTTTCTTGTATTTTTGCTTTCCTATTAACTTTTTTCCAAGCTCAAGTATTACCGTGTAGTCAACACTCATATCTTTTTTACTTTTTTTTAGACCTATATTTTTCTTAAATGCTTCCACTATGGCAACAGGGTCTAAATTGCCGCAACCAGCTGACAGATACGGTACCGACCCTTCCGGGGGATCTCCCCTGTCATACCCTGTTATCCGGACCTTTGCAGACATTATACCGTGAAAGTCAGTTCCTTTATAATCTGCATCCTGGCCCCCGTCCTCTTTATCCCGGCACAGACTGGCAAGTTCTATATCCCCATAATCATCTGCATATCCACTGGAAATAATATATCCGGTAACAAGCTCTATTATCCCGGAAGGTGAACAGCTAAGCATTGATACTCTTTTGCCGTTTATAAAAATATTTAACAGCAGTTCCCCGGGTATGATATCCTGTTTTTCTTCCCATATACCCGTTGCCTTGATCTTCTGTATTTTTATGGTCCTTCCTATTCCCAAAATACGACTTTCCAGTTTTCGTCCTCTTCTTTTATAAGGGACAGTTCGATATCCTTATACATCTTTTCTTCCCCATCGTAGCTATCCAGCAGGTCTACTCCCAGAAGTGCTGTATTTCCTTTTATCTCGACCCAGTTTATATCCGCTCCAATTATTTTTGTGATATCTTTAAATTCATCCACAAAGTCCTGTTCGCTGCCGCGGTCCCTGTCGGAGCTACTGATATATTTATAAGCCTGGCTATAATCCTCTTCCACGAGAAGGTCAAAAAACACCCCGGCCACCTCTACGGCCCTATCCATTTCTTTCTCGCTGGAAAACTTTCCATAAAGGTATTCCCCCGCAGTATCTATGACAGTACACCCAAACATCGATTGAGTTGATATCACCAGTAATAATATAAAGATCACCATAATCGACTTAATGGATATTTTCCCATGGCCTGGGAGCCTGCCCGAGAACTGGGTCCTGGCTCCTGGCTTTTTTAGCAATCGTACCGGTCGGCGATCATGCATTTTTATCACCACAGACCGGACAAGTATACTCACTATCTTTTCTAATTTCTATGATATCCACCGATAGATCCCATATGTCAATATTTATAAGACCCTTTATCATCACATCCTTATTACCGGTAAGAAGCTTCAGGGCCTCTGTGGACTGGATCGATGCAATAATATTTACAGCAGTATTGATAATACCTACCGTATTGCAATTCAGGGCATTTTCACCGTCTGGCTCTCCCCTGAAAAGACATCTCAGGCAGGTACCGCTGCCCGGGATCACATTATATATCATACCGAAACTGGCCGCTACAGCACCATATATAAATGGGACCTCCCTTTCCACGCATGCCTTGTTTATTACCAGTCTTGTCTTGAAATTATCTGTCCCATCCAGCACCAGGTCAAAACCATCTATCAGATCACTGATATTATTTTCGTCTACCTCATCAAAAATAGCTTCTATTTGAATATCCGAATTTATCTTTATGAGTTTATTCCTTGCAGCTTCTACCTTAGGTGTTTTTTTCTTTACATCTATTTCATCAAAAAGAAGCTGCCTCTGTAGATTGCTAAGCTCCAGCCTGTCTTTATCGATTATCCGCAGGTAGCCAGTCCCGGCTCTTGTCATATTGCTTGAAAGAACAGATCCCAGACCCCCGCATCCGATGATGGCTACTTTGCTCTTTGCCAGCATTTCCTGTCCTTTTATCCCGATAGGGCCAAAAAGGACCTGGCGTGAATAACGGTCGCTAAGGCTAGAGACATTATCCTTAAACAAAGCTTTCTTTTCCATATCATCCAACTTTTTTATATTTATTATCTTCTTCAATATTTGTTTTTATCAGAAGGGCAGTGATTTAGAACTCAAAGAAGAAGTGTCAATCACAATAGTCTAAAGTATAAGTATACCATTTTTAATAATGTATCCTACTGCGTAATAGGTGTCAACATTTTCAAAGGATAGAGAGGGTGGGGGGATACATCCGAATCAATACCTGTTGAGAGGACAAGCAGTGCACTGCACATTGGTTCTGTGAAGCAGAAATGGAATGCATAATAATTTATTATCGTAGGGATGTCATTAAACAGTAATAGGCATCATAAAAACACCTATTACTGTTTAAATATTCTTACTTAACAGCAGCCAGGATAAATAAAGCAATCCCTCCTGCAAGCGCAATACTTGCAAAGACATAGGACACTATCACTGCAGCATCATCACTCATGTTTTTGTTGAGCTTCTTCTTGATCAATCTGATTATTGAAGGCGGCCTTTTAATTGCCACATAATACACAAATGCCGCATATAGCACACATGCTATCCCTCCGATCGCATAACCCATTTTTGTAACCTCCTCTCCTTTTATTCATATAACTATCTATATATGCTAATGTTGAAGTCCCTTTACTATCCTGGGTGCCAGCAGGACATATACTGCTCCGCATATAACCAGTATGATGCCGATATAAAGTATCAACTGTGGCCATGAGCCGCTTTTTGACAGTATCAGGTCATTTGCGCTATATGCCCAGTAAAATGGTGACCAGTAGAAAAATATCCTCCAGTTTCCTGTGACAAATTCATAACCTGCAATGGACCCGGCCATCGGTAAAAACATAAGCTTGACACTGCCTGCCGCTTCCATAACATCATCACTGCTTAACCCCTGTATGAACCCTATCAGCAGACTCAATATTGTCGATGAGAACACGACCAGAGCCGCCTGGCCCAGATTGACAGTATAAAAACCTGTGATCAGCAGAACCGCAATAGATGAAAAAAGCGCGACAAACATTCCCGTAAGGCTCTTGCCCAGTATAAATGCGCGGCGGGAAATAGGTGTTACATTTATCGCACTTACAGTATTGTCTATCTTTTCTTCGACTATATTCATAGCTATAAGCATGCCTGCCAGCATTGATATCAAAAGCAGCAACATGTTCACCAGCATCTTTTTTAGCGGCGGGACCGTTCTGCCAAATTCAATTATTTCTGAGCGGGCATCTTCCAGCTGTACATCTGATTCATATAATACATTCAGCAGTTTGGCATACTCTATAACTGCTTCGTGCTCATTTCCCTGCGTCATAATATAGTATCCACTGTCTTTAGGCAGAACGCCGATCACATCATCCCTTCCCATGACCCTATTTTCAATTTTTTGTTCGTCGCCAAACAGTTCAACATGGGCAAAGTCATCAAAGTAAGCAGCCTGCCCGGGATTTTCATTTTTTATCAAAGCCAGATTAACACTTGTATCATTGATACCTGGTGAGAGAAAATTAATGCCAACTGCCAGTAACAGGGGAATGACCATCATATATATTGTCATAAATTCCCGTGTATTTACTTTTAAATCTCTAGTAAAGATAATCCATATTCTTTTTAACATCATCATCCCCCTTAAACGCTAAGCGTTTTCTTGAACCTGATATTTGTAATAAAAAACAGTACTATTCCTGCTGCTATGAATCCGGCACTTGCAAATAATGGGTATACGAGTTCGCCATTTGGTAAAATAATCTCTTTAAAGCCCTGAAGCATCGGATATGTGGGTATTATTTTTACCCAAACAGGATCCCATCCAGGTATAAAATACGCTATACCGGGAACCATCAGTATAAAGAATAACCCAAAAATGACACCAAAAGCCTTCATTATATTATCGTAAAAGCTTGCGATCAGCAGGCCCAGTGTAGATGCAAAAAACCCAGTTGTGAGAAGCAGTAACAGCAATAGGCCGTAGTTTATCCTAAACCCCATAATAGGCATTATTATAATCAGGCCTGAAACAACAGATGTCAGTAGTATCACAAAGATCTTACTCATCAAATACTTCCAGACAGAGGATGGGGTCACTGCATAAGCTTCTATAACACCTTCCTTTTTATCCAGGAATATATAAGACGCCATAATGAACATCCCCATAAGGCTGCCGCTAAATGCGATCAATGGCGGAATGGTATTTTCCCTATCGGTAAGAGGCTCATAATCTGTCGATAGCGGACGGACTTCCTGATTATTGATGCGGTCTTCCAGGACCTCCGTACTTTCATTGAATAGTATGGATATCAGGTTTTTAAAACGATTTGACTCATACCCCTGTAAATAATATTTATAGTACAGCTGGTTTTTGTCATTCAGCTCGATAACTGCACCTAATACCTTTTCGGAATCCGCAAGCATACGGACAGCTTCTTCGCTGTCCATAATATAGATCTCACTCTCATCGGTTACAATAAGCTCTGCATCAAATGTTTTACCATCAGCCTCTATCTCAACCATTTCGGATTTCGCACCTGGCTCATTTTCTAACATATTATTTATAAATATCTCTTTCCCCTGTTGCGGCAGGTTAAAATAAAGATATTCCGTCGTAATATTGCTAAAATTTTGCGGAATAGCAAATAGTAAGACTGCCAGGATCACCAATGCAAAGAGCAATTCTACATAGAAGTAAAAACCCCTGGAAGCAAGGATGAGTTCCTTCTTAATACTGCTTAGCAGTTTCATATTAGACAAGCCCCCTTCCAGTGACTTTTATAAAGATC
>CAZKVA010000079.1:0-8417 GCA_964556035.1 uncultured Actinomycetota bacterium | reverse complement strand
TTTATTGCAAGATGTTTAATAATTTATGTGGTCCATGTTTTATAATAGTCTATTATTTAATAGGATCTGAGTTTAAAAAAATAAAAATCCCTATATTGGAACCATTAAACTATTTATAAATCATAAAATTTGATTTACAAAACTTGTTTATATCCCTATAATTTCATTATTTACATACTATGATTTAATATGGATGAGATTACATTTTATAGGATCTGTCTTTTTTCCTTATTTGCCTTTGCCGTAGTAGCCTATTTTTCCCTTCTCCTTATCCCGGCCCCGTACGGAAGGCATCTGAAAAAAGGATGGGGATATACAGTAAGAGCAAAACTTGGCTGGCTTATAATGGAATTTCCAGCTTTTTTTGTCATTATCATATTCTTTTTTGCAGGAAACAGACAAACTAATATAGTTGCCATAGTATTTCTTCTTATGTGGAGCACACACTATTTCCAGAGGACTTTTATTTTTCCATTCATAATGAAGGGCGGGGAGAAAAAATTTCCGGTAGTCTTAATCGTCTTTGCCCTTGGTTTTAATATCCTTAATGGTTATGTAAACGGCAGATACCTTTTTTATTATTCCCCAATTTACCAGATCAGCTGGCTCTATGATCCCAGATTTATAATCGGGGCCATATTTTTTATTAGTGGTATGGTCATAAACCTTCATTCGGATCATATCTTAAGGGGACTTAGGGGTTCATCTAAAAACGGCTATAGCATCCCCCAAAGAGGACTTTTTAGATATATCTCCTGTCCTAATTACTTTGGGGAGATACTGGAATGGACCGGATGGGCCATAGCCACCTGGTCGGTGCCCGGACTGGCATTTGCTGTTTTTACCTTAGCCAATCTCGCTCCGCGTGCTTTTACCAATCACCAGTGGTATCTTAAAAATTTCTCAGACTACCCCAAGAAACGAAAGGTCCTTATCCCATTTATAAAGTAATTACGATCACTGCTACTTACAGAATATTCTCATTACAATTAAGAAATATTATAAGATAAAGGAATATTTATTCAGGTAATGATCTTTGAGTCCTTAAACCATTTAATAGTATCTTCTATCGACTTTTTTATGGGCCGGGGATCATAGCCCAGTTCTTCTGTAGCTTTTATATGACTGATCCAGGAATTGCTATTCAGTGTTTTTATCGAATAATTGGTAAACCTGGGAGTTTTACCTGTAAGCCTGTAATATGCAGGCATAAAAGTCGAGTATGCTCTTACCAGCCAGGTCGGGATACTTAACCATGGAGCTCTTGTCCCTGTTATTTCCTCAAGCATCCCAAGCATCTCCTGCATCGTAATGCGCTGACCGGAAAGAATATAATTGGACCCTGGTTTTGCTTTCTGTGACGCCAATATATGTCCTTCAGCGACATCCCTTACGTCCACAAAATCATATGCTCCGCATAATGTCATTTTCATCTTACCATTATAATAATCCAGGAAAGTCTGGGTTATGGGTGACAGACGCCAATCATAGGGACCCAGAACTCCTGTCGGACACAATACAACTGTATGAAGTCCCTTACCCGCCGCCTCCATTACTTCAAGACTTGCCTGCGCCTTGGACCTGTCATATTCCCCTCTCTCATTTTCGGGATCATAGGGCATATTCTCATCAATTGTAGTTCCTATTGTAGGTTCCTGCAGGGCATGTATTGAGCTTGTATAAATAAGTTTTTTGACCCTTGCATCAAGACAGGCTTTTAATATATTCCTGGTACCCTCAAGGTTGGTATTCCTTATAAGTCTATCCTCCCAGGGCATAATGGTTATTTTTGCAGCCATGTGATAGACCGTATCCACGCCCCGGAAAGCTTCCGCAAGTGAATGTGGGTCAAGAATATTTCCAGTTATCCTTTCTATTGGGAGTCCCTCAAGTACAGTAATATCGGAGGTAGTCCGCAAGAACGCTCTTACTTTCTGACCTCTTTCAAGAAGTTTGCGGACAAGCACATTTCCTATAAAACCGGTGGAACCTGTGACAAGATCCATTCTGGCCTACTTTCCATTTATATTTTTTATATGCCTTTAAATATTCCTGTAAGTATATTATGAAACTATTAATAAATCTATTTATGTATTAATTTCATTTATATTGTAAATAAACATTCGCCAAATAAATATTTATTCATTCTTTGTAGACACCCCGGCCGAGCTAAAGGTTGCCATCTCATTAAGAATCTTAACCGCTGCTTCAGTTATGCTAATTCCTATAGCTGCGCCGGTTCCTTCTCCCAGCCTCATATCAAAATCAAAAAGTGGTGTGAGACCCAGGTGAGCCAATGCAATTCTGTGGCCTTTCTCAACTGAACAGTGCGAGGGAATCATATAATATGCACATTTTGGTTCAATCGCATGCGCGATAAGGGCTCCCGCACTCGATATGAAGCCGTCTATTACTACAGGTACCCTGTTAGCTGCACAACCAAGTACTACTCCGGCTATTCCTCCTATCTCGAATCCCCCGATCTTTGAAAGCACATCGATCCCGTTTTCCGGATCAGGATTGTTTACTGATACTGCTTTTTTAATAGCTTCGACCTTCTTCTTGAGTCCTTCCTGGTCTATGCCTGCACCAAGTCCTGTTACCTCTTCGGCTTTCATATTGCATATGACTGAAGTAATGGCGCTACTTGGGGTCGTATTACCAATACCCATATCACCTGTTGCAATAATATTATAACCACTGTTTATCATCGTCCCGGCAACCTCTATCCCTGCCTCCAGTGCACTGACTGCCTGAGCCTCCGGCATTGCAGGTCCCTCTGTCATATTATTTGTACCGCTTGCTACTTTTTTATTTAGAAGTTTTGGATCGGGATCAAATTCTGAAGCTACTCCCATATCCACTACCTGGACCTCGGCCCCTATATGCCTTGCAAGAACATTTATAGCCGCACCTCCACCCAGGAAATTGAGGACCATCTGCATGGTCACCTCTTGTGGATATGCACTGACTCCGTCCCTTACGACACCATGGTCACCAGCCATTACAAGTACAGCCTTTTTATTTATTTTGGGGTTGATATCCCCGGTGATACTTACCATTTGCTTTGCAAGCTCTTCCAATCTTCCAAGACTACCCTGAGGCTTGGTGAGGTCATCAAGCTTCGCCTGGGCCTTTTCCAGAAGCCCGGGGTCCGGTGCTTCAATCTTTTTAATTGTTTCTTTTAATTTCTCCATCATGTCCTTTCGTTTTATATAAAATATTATTTGTTCATCACACTAATAAAAACATCTACCGCATGCTTCCGGTCACCATATGGTCCTGATCCTGATTCATTTAAAAGATATCAGATGATCACCGGTCCTTAAAATAAAAAATCCTCAATACAGACTTTTTAGTATTAAGGATCATAACAACCACTATAATCCCTTCTTTTTCCACGAAGAAAGTCTTACACCATCAAAATGCAGGTCTTCTGGCTCACGGATCGATTCTGGGTCTGCGCCTTCCCATCCCTTTTTTAAAAAGAAACAGTGACATATTGCAGATCCAGTACCCGTTTACAGCGGCGGGACCGCGCCTGATTTACACAGGCTTCCCTTTTAATCTCCTGGGAGTCTGTCCAAGAATTGGATCTTGGCCTGAGCCCAATTTCTCAGATAGGCCCCTAAGAGAACAAATTGAATATTTATGAATTGCCACCTGGCAATTATTTATAAATCAAACAAAATATTTAAAAATTTTAAGTAAATATAGGATATTATATACTTTCTGTCAAAAGAAAGTTTTTAACTTGTTCAATCCTTCATTTTCAGGTAGCTTCTTTTAATATCATAAGTGGTGTATTATATTGTTTCAAAAAAAATGTTTTAAAAAGGAGAAATAAAAAATGAGTGCAAAAGAAAAGATCATGCTGTGGATAAAAGCCATAAGAGCACCATTCTTTTCCGGCACGATCATGTCAGCAGTTATCGCGGGAGCACTGGCCTATTCTGAAGGAAAATTCAGCTGGTTTTACCTATTCGGCGCAATCTTTATTATTACCGGTTCAAATACAGGTATTAACCTTATTAATGACTACTTTGACCATAAAAGCAAAAATGATGAAATTAATAAATACCACGGTCCATTTTCCGGCGGCAGCAGGGTCATACAGGACAAACTTATAAAACCCAGATCTATCCTTATAGTTGGCATTTCATCTTTTGTCATCGTCTCATTTGTTGGTCTTTACTTTGTGATATTTGTTAATCTTCATCTCCTATGGTTTGGTCTTTCTGCTGTACTTTTAGGATATTTCTATACAGCAAGTCCCTTAAGGCTGGTCTATAGGGGGCTGGGCGAGATCCTTGTTTTCTTAAAAGTCGGACCCCTTGCTGTATGCGGCTCATACCTTCTATTTACAGGAAATATTACTCTTGAAGCATTATTAATATCGATCCCGCAGGGCCTGCTTGTAACTGCAATCTTGTTTATAAATGAGTTTCCGGATTATGAGGCAGACAAATTAGCCGGCAAAAGACATATAATTGTCAGGATCGGAAGAAAGAAAGCCAGGGTATTCTATACTATCCTTATTGCAGCGATCTATCTATCGGTATTGATCCCGGTTATCTTACAACTGATGCCCATATATTTATTGGCAATTTTCATAACACTTCCTCTTGCTATCCAGGCAGTTATGACTACACTGAGGAATTATAATAATGAGAGAGCCATAATGCCTGCACAGGCAAAAACCATTTTTTTAACATTAGCATCAGGTATTTTTATTACTGGCGGTTATATAGTAGATAAATTCATATGATCGGGCCCTGGGGCTCAGGTCCCAGTTCCCGGACAGGTTCATTATAACCTGTGAATATATTGCATATACCAAAGGTTAATGGAATATATTTAACAGACTTCCAACCAGTCTCTTCCATTAGCCTTTTGAATTCTTTAGGACAGGGAAATTCCTTTATTGTCCTGGCAAGATATCTGTAGGCCCACCTGTCACCTGTAACACATCCACCTATGAGAGGCATGACCCTATTCAAATAAAATCTAAACAGGTGACTGAAAAACCCGTTTTCTAAGTAATTAAATTCAAGAATAATTATCCTGCCGGAGTCTTTTAGAAACTTATGAAACTCACTTAATGCTTTTTCTCTTTTTATGATATTTCTTATACCGAAAACTATTGTAATGCAATCAAAAGCATTATCTTCGAAATCAAGGTCACTGGCATCACTGGAGTAAAAAATAAGATTGTCGACCTTTCTATATTTATTCTTAGCCACGCTGATCATCTCTTCTGAAAAATCAATCCCTGAAACAACAGCATTCCTGTTTTTTAGCCATATTTGATAAGTCGAGGTACCTGTTCCACAACAAATATCAAGAATACTTTTATCTGAATCATGGATTTTTTTTAAGAACTGCTTGCGCCATAAGGTTTCAAAACCCATACTTATAATGGAATTAGTTATATCATATCTTTTTGAAATAGAGTCAAAAAGATCCCTGACTTTATCTTTATTCGTATCGATCATGATTTATTTAAGTCCTGATGATTAAGACCCAAAGATTATATAGTTTTATTCTGTAATCAGTTATTTCTTCCTAAAAAACCTCAGGAACCTGTCCTGGTATTGGTCGAATATTTCCCATCGGTCAAGTTCGCTTTTAAGTTTAGATGGTTTTATTTCACCCTTTTCTAATAACTTAAAAAGGATCTCGATCTCTTTTAGGGCTGCTACCGGTATTCCGGCCCTGTCTCTTGTAATAATAGGAAAGCCGCTGCTGTTCATCCCAATAGTATTACCTTCCACCATATCCGGAAGCTGGGAATAATAGGCGCTTTTTGTCATAAGCTCCTGAGTAAATTTTGATAAAGAAACATCCCAGAACTGATCCACACCTTTGATCACTGCTGTATGCTTGTCACCGCTTTTTTTAATATCTTCCATTATTTTATCGAGAACAGCATTAAGCGACTCTGTTACTATATCCATCTTTTCAGAGTCTCTTACAAGTCTTAATTTATATAGGAGCATTGCCAGGTCATCATCTTCCATGGCAAGCATTTCAAGGGCCTTTCTGGCTTCTTCGCTAAAACCTTCGAGCCTGAGCATATACGAAGGTGTCAGAAGCTTTGGCTTCTGCCATGTTATTCTTCCTTCCCTTACAATTGTCTCAGAATCCGTTCTCCTTCCCTCAAATTGAAGATACATCGGGATTGCAAGCATATAGTATCGGACCGTGGTAGAGCTGTGTGAAGATATCAACTCCTTTGGCTCAAGGATCACTTCCGTATTCTTAAGTGCAAGTCTTATTTTTTCGTTTAATTCCATTATTGAGTTCTTATAAAAATTATTCTAATCCTTATACATATTATACCATGTAATGGTCCGCTGATTCATATAACATCTTCACGCTAGAAGCCTATCCGAAAACTGGATCCTAACAGATCACCTTGCGTCCAACCAATACTGTTAAGTAGTTTCTGCTTCACACGGCCGACTTATTTCCAGGCTAAGACTTACATGAGATTATAGAATGCATCCTTTCCCAGGTATTTCGCCATATCACCAAGGTCTTCCTCTATCCTTAAGAGCTGATTGTACTTACAGACCCTGTCAGTCCTGGAAGGTGCACCGGTCTTGATCTGGCCGGCATTCAGGCCGACTACCAGATCTGCGATCGTTGTATCCCCTGTCTCTCCGGACCTGTGGGAAATAACAGCAGTATATCCTGCCCTTGTAGCCATCTCTATTGCATCCATCGTCTCGGATAATGTACCGATCTGATTCACTTTTATAAGGATAGAATTGGCAACACCCATCTCTATACCCTTTTTCAACCTTTTAGTATTAGTGACGAAAAGATCATCACCGACCAGCTGGACTTCATCTCCTATTCTTTCAGTAAGCTTTTTCCATCCGTCCCAATCTTCTTCCGCCATACCGTCTTCTATGGAAATAATAGGATATTTTTCAACAAGACCCGCATAATAATCTACCATTTCATCCGTAGTAAGGACCTTACCCTCTCCTTTTAGATTATATTTTCCTTTTTCAAAGAACTCAGTCGCAGCCGGGTCAAGTGCAATATATATGTCTTTCCCAGGCTTATACCCTGCAGTTTCTATAGCTTTTATTATATATTTGATAGCATCTTCATTAGTCTTTAAGTCAGGGGCAAAACCGCCTTCATCACCTACAGCTGTATTGAGTCCATCTTTTCCAAGTACTTTTTTAAGATTATGAAATACTTCCGCACCCATTCTCAGGCCCTCGCTAAAGGTAAGGGCCCCAAGGGGCATTATCATAAATTCCTGAAGGTCCACACTATTGTCTGCATGCTCGCCACCATTTAAAATATTCATCATAGGTGAAGGCAGAACATGGCCATTGACCCCACCTAAATAACGGTAGAGCGGCATCTGAAGTGACAGGGCAACTGCTTTGGCTGCAGATAGCGACACACCCAGTATGGCATTTGCACCAAGCTTTGATTTGTTTTCGGTACCATCAAGGTCCCGCATCATTTGGTCTATTTCCCTTTGATACAGGGCATCCATCCCTTCAAGCTCGGGCGCAATAATCGAATTAATATTATCAACTGCCTTGAGAACACCTTTGCCCGTATATCTTTTTTTATCTCCATCCCTTAGCTCCATCGCTTCAAAAGCTCCAGTCGATGCCCCTGAAGGAACAGCAGCTCTTCCAACAGTGCCGTTTTCCAGCTCAGTCTCAACCTCAACGGTAGGATTTCCCCTTGAATCAAGTATTTCTCTTGCATGGATACTAGTAATCTCTGTCCAGTCGCTCATATATATCTCCCCTTTAAAAAATAATGTTTTAAATAATTATTTGAAAAAATCTACGGTATTATAACACAATAAATCCTGTATAGAACATTATACCTGATAATTTTATGTTTTTTAATAATCTTATAGTATAATCCTGTAGATACAAAAAGAAGGAGAGAAGCAAAATGAGTAAGTATAGTTCAAAGAAAAAAGCATCTATTATTTCAGTGATCATTGTAATGATCACCATTACGTTTTTATTATTTTCCTGTAAGTCTGAAGGAGGGATGTTTGGGGGTTCGCCTGAGGGAACAGTAGAGACTTTTGAAGTCACAAAGGGTAATATCATCCAGACTGTATCTACTTCAGGAAATGTTGATTCCAGGTATAGCAATAATTATTCCTTGAGTGCTTCAGGCACAGTATTAAAAGCTCTGGAGGTGGGAGATACATTCATCACAGATGATATCCTGATCGAGCTTGATTCCAACAGGACAGCACTGCTTATGGCGCAGGCAGAGGAAAATATTAAAATATCACAGAATTCACTTGAGCTTGCAAAACTAAGCCTGAGGCAGGCTCTCAATGCAAATCATATATCTTTACAGATGGCTGAAATAAATGCAGAAATTTCTGAGAAATCTGCACAAAGTGCGCTGAT
>CAZKVA010000078.1:0-8456 GCA_964556035.1 uncultured Actinomycetota bacterium | reverse complement strand
AGGAGCCTGAAAATGTATCGGCAGTAAACTCACAAGAGGTGGATGGCTGGCCGTTTGTATCAGAAGACGGAAAAGAGCTTTGGATAACCCGTATGTATGATGGATACCATGGAATATTCAGGTCTATTAAGGACGCCGATGAAAACTGGAGTAAACCCGGACTTATCATTTCCCAATTTGCAGGAGAAGCATCCCTTGACAATGAAGGTAATATTTATTTTACGCATCATTTCTATAAAGACGCTATAATGCTAGAGGCTGACATTTATGTAGCCTATAAAAAATAGTAATAATTTTTCATATTATAAGGAAGTCTAAAATGTATAATATCACAGTACTGGGCGCAGGTTATATGGGAAGCGCCATCACATTTCCACTATCCAGGGATAATAAGGTAAGGCTCTGGGGGACCTGGCTCGATGATGGGATAATAGAGGAATGCATCAGCGGTCAGCATCCTAAATTAAAAGAACCTCTTCCTTCTTCAGTGGACCTTTTTTACTCAAAGGAGCTTGGGGAAGCTTTAAAAGATACAGATATAGTATTTATGGGTATATCAAGTGAGGGTTTTCTTTCTGTATTCAAGAAACTCTTAGAGGTGCTTGACCATAACATATATATCTATACCCTGACAAAAGGTTTTGTCGATGATAATGGCACCATCAAGAGGACAAGTACTGCCGCAAAAGAACTACTGGATGATAGATTCCCCGGAGATCCTTTTCTCTGGACCTCTATTGGCGGTCCGGTAAAGGCTCTTGAAATATGCAGGTCGGTCCCGACTGTTAGCGTTTATGCTGCCAGTTCCAAAAAAATGACTGCTATGGCTTCAGGTTTCTCTACTGATTATTACAGGATAATACATACCGGCGATATTGCAGGAGTCGAATTATCTGCTGATTTTAAAAATGTCTATGCTACAGGTATGGGGATAATTGATGGACTTTATGGACTGGAAATGGCAGGTAATTATCATAATTTCAGCTCACTTGTATTCAATCAGAGCGTCCTTGAGATAGCTGAGATCGTTGAGGCGGAAGGTGGGAAGAAGATCACTGTTTTTGATAATGCGTGTATCGGCGACCTTTACACTACTTCACAATCAGGAAGAAACCGTAAATTCGGTGAACTCATCGGAAGCGGCAAACCACCTGAACGAGTTTATAAAGAAATGCTTGAAGGCGGCGAACTGGCCGAAGGCTATCATACATTAAAGCTGGGAAAGTCCTGGCTTGAAGACAATCACAAAAATCTGCTTGATAAGCTGCCGCTCTTCAATATACTCCACAGCATAATATTTGAGGAAAAGGATCCATTAAAGGAGCTTCCAGGTCTCTTAAATAAACTTTAAAAATAGGATTGCGCAGTTTCGCGCAACCCCTGAGGTCCTTTGAGACTGATCAGGTCCTTGATCCTCCTACCACCTGGCCGCCCCGCAAGCTTTTATCAGAATACCCAGAATAATAGATATTCTTGAAAACATCTTCATACTAACCCCCAGTTGTAATTTCTTTGGCCTAAAAATTCCTTCGAAGAGGAGACTGGCATCAGTATAATGATCGTATTATTTATATACTTTGAAATCTGCTATAGTAGTGCTATATTGGTATTGCTTTATTTTATAACTATTTCGTATAATACTATCATATAATTAAACCAAAAGAAATTAATTGTTCTGGTTTTATAAATTATTTTTTTCTTATGATCATTTTTTAAAAAAAACAATATTTATTATTTTAAAATTCTACTTATTCCTTTATAATCATCACTGATTTAATAAGTATAACCATATCTAAATCTATATGTACTTTAAATTAGTCTTAGAAGTTCTCGGAGGACTTGCGTTATTTATTTTCGGTATCAATAGATTAAGCAGCAGTCTTCAAAAGATCACATCAAATCGATTAAAATCCGTTATAAATATTGTTACCAAGAGATCATGGTCCACTGTCCTTGTGGGAATGTTTACAACAATGCTACTACAGAGCAGCAGCGCCACATCTGTTATGACAGTAGGTTTTGTAAATGCCGGCCTGATTACACTGAGACAGGCAATAGGTATTGTCATGGGTGCAAATATCGGTACCACTATTACCGCCCAGATAGTTTCCTTTAAAATAGATATCCTGGCATTTCCCATTATAATCATTGGATTTTTAATACATTTTATCGCAAAGAGGCGAAGGCTCAAAAATATTGGTATGACCATAATAGGACTTGGCATCCTATTCCTGGGTATGACTATTATGAAAGGTGCCCTCAGTCCATTACAGGATAATGAAAGTTTCAAGACTTTCCTATTATTATTCAGCAAGAATCCCTTCTATGGCATACTTGCAGGTCTGGGACTTACCGTACTCCTTCAAAGTAGCTCAGCTACAATAGGCCTTTTAATAGCCCTGGGTTCAGCGGGTCTGCTCCCTATTGAAGCAGCTATTCCCATCCTTATAGGTGATAATATAGGAACCTGTTCGACTGCACTTATTGCAAGTATCGGAACCACTATAACAGCTAAAAGAACTGCCTTTTCTCACCTTGTTTTTAATCTATTTGGTACAATTATTTTCTTACTAATCTTATATGTATTCAAGCTGCAGCCTTATATAATTAACTTTTCCGGTACCAACGTTCCGCATCAGATCGCTAATATTCATACTTCTTTTAATATTGTTACCACAATTGTCCTATTCCCCCTGATCGGTTTCTTTGAAAAAATCGTAGTAAAGATCTTTCCCGGAAAAGATGTAATCGTGCATAAGAATGCCCTTTACCTGGATAAAAGTCTTATACAGACCCCGCCGCTCGCACTTGAACAATCCAATAAGGAGCTTACCCGAGTGACAAAAATAGCTCATACCATGCTGAAGCTTTCTTTTGAGAGACTCAGTAAAAGAGACGCTCTTATTGAAAAGAAGATCCTTGACAGGGAATCTGCAATAGACAGCATTACGGAAGATATAATAAGATACCTCACCAAGGTATCCCAGAAAACCCTGGGGATGAGATTGTCAAATCAGCTGACAAATCTCCTTCATATTGCCTACGATGCTGAAAGGACGGGGGATCATGCCGAGAGCATCCTTTATCTTATAAGGGTCAAGGAAGATAATAATATGATGCTTGGCAAAATACAGACCGAGGAACTTAATAAAACATTTGACAAGGTCGACTATATGTTTAAAACCCTTCTCGCAGGAATGGAAGATGACAGCCTGGTCAAATTAAAAAAATGCGAAGAAATCGAAAATCAAATAGATGAAATAGTCAAAGTGGCAAGGACTAACCACCTGATAAGGCTGAGGAAAGAAGAATGTCCTCCACATTCAGGAGTATTTTTTGCAGATACAATACTTCATCTTGAAAGGATAGGAGATCTTCTTTATGCAATTTCAAAAAATTTGATAGAGATAAAAGAATAAAAACTTTTTCTTTTCAACCAGAAATATTTTCTCTATAGCAACCTAAGATTTGAAAGGTGGGCAGATGTCAGAGGAGACTAAAAATCAGGAAATAACATTCAGCAGCGGGTATATACCTGTATTAAAAGTAGAAGGCAAGTCATTGCCTGAGGCCTGGGAAAAGTCCCTTCTTTCCGTATGGGAGAACGGAGTTTCTATTAAAACCCAATATGACCGATCCATAGATCCCCCGAGCAGGGATGCTTCTATGATAATGGTCGTTCATGAACCCCTTTCGGAGCCGAGGATACACCGGGCCCTGCCTACGGGGCTAGATGAACTAGAGATTTACAGACAGGAGGTCGTTCTGGGAATCCATGACCACTGGATAGGGGGCCATGGGTGGTCCTATAGCTACCATGACAGACTTTTCAACTATCCATCAGAATCCAGCAGTCTTGACCAGATAGAAGCCGTCATAAACAATCTGGCAGAGTGCTTTTATACTAGAAGGGCCCAGGCGATAACCTGGGTTCCCGGACTGGACGCAAAGCATCATGAACCTCCATGTCTCCAGAGGATGTGGTTCCGGATACTTGAAGATCCAAATGAAGGCCTGGTCCTTAATATGAATACACACTGGAGATCAAGGGACGCATATAAGGCAGCTTTTATGAATATCTTTGCCCTTACGGACCTGCAGAAAGCTATTGCAGAAAAACTCTCTGAGCTTATCGGTAAGAAGGTCAAAACAGGAAGATATGCTGATATGGTCGACAGCTATCATATCTATGGTTCATATTTTGAAGAATTCAAGGGATTTTTAAATACATTAAAAACTAAATCTTTTGAAGAAAGGACCTATTCTTCTTCTTTCGCGGAGCCATTTTTTGAAGAAGCCAGGGAAAAGATAAAAAATGAGAAAAAGACTTAAGATAAATAATATTATCTCCCTCTATTTAAAAGGGGTTACTGTCTGAAATAATACCACCAAAAGGTCTATATGGCCGGAAAGCAGGATATCATGGGTACATATATAACTGATTTATTTATATCCGGATTCTATTTCCCCGGTATTTCATGGGGTGGCCTGCTTATCGGAATAGGGCTTGGAGTACTTTTTGGCGCTATTTGGTATTTATTATATTGGACGCCTATTCTTTCAAGGCCCTATCCCTGGGCCATAATCGCAGTAAGTACTATTCTTACCTGGGTCGCAATTTGTTTTATACAGGTTCCCCTCCAGTCTCTTACATCACAAGCTCTAAATATATTCTGGGACCAGACAGTGCTTATGCAGTGGATACTCCTGGCTATCATTCCCCAGATATTATATTCGGGTCTTGTCCAGGAAGGCTCAAAAATGGTCCCAATTGTATTTTTCTGGTGGAGAAAAGGCAAGAAACTGGATCCGAAAACAGGACTGGTACTGGGGGCCGCAGCAGGTCTTGGATTCGGTGTATTTGAAGCTGTCTGGATCCATAATAGCCTATTTGCTTCGGGATGGGATTGGAATGCTTCAGTAGGCACTACGGGCCTGATCTTTGGCCTTCTTCCATTCTGGGAAAGATTTTTTGCAGTTGCTTTTCATACCGCTTCAAGCGCCATAGCCGGCTGGGGCCTTGCAAAGGGCCGGGGGTGGCAGTTTTACCTTATAGTTTCTTTTGCACATGCATTACTGAACTATAGTGTTGTGCTTTATACAGCAAATTACCTGGATCAGCTGCAGGTATCTATTTATGTTGCAGTCTTATCCCTGATAACTACAGCCGTAGCATTATGGTTGAGGTATAATAAAGACAGCAGGGCCTGATATCTGCTATACTAATGCCTGTATTTCAATATCGACTTAAAGGATGGTGAATAAATATGGACCCGAGGATCAAAAAACTTGCAAAGATACTTGTGAATTATTCTTGTGAATTAAAAAAAGATGAAAATACACTAATACAGTGCTATGGGATGACACCGCTTCCCCTCATAAGGGAACTGGTAAAAGAAGTCTATGCAGCAGGAGCGATCCCCTATGTCACACTTAAAGATGATACTGTTTTAAGGGAAGTCATTAAAGAATGCAGGGCGGACCAGCTCGGCCTGATGACCAGGCATGATATGGAGCAGATGAAGGATATGGATGCTTTCATCGGCATAAGGGCGCATGATAATGTGAATGAGCTTGGCGACCTTCCCGGAGAAAAGATGAATCAGTATATGAAAGATTACAGCAGTATAGTATCAGATGAAAGAGTAGCAAATACTAAGTGGGTAGTCCTCCGTTGGCCAAATAGTTCAATGGCCCAGCTGGCAGGTACGAGCCTTGAGGCTTTTGAGGATTTTTATTTCAATGTGTGTACGATCGACTATTCAAAGATGTCAAAAGCAATGGATAGCATCATAGGCTTGATGGATAAAACTGATAAAGTACATATCAAGGGGCCAGGTACCGATCTTAAGTTCTCTATAAAGGATATTCCCACCATAAAAGCATCCGGTGAACGTAATATTCCTGACGGCGAAGTATTTACTGCTCCGGTAAGGGATTCCGTAAATGGCCATCTGACTTATAACACTCCCGCGGTATATCAGGGCATAACATATGAAAATATATATTTTGAATTTAAAGATGGAAAGATCATAAAGGCTACCGCTAATTTTACTGACAGGATAAACAAAGTACTCGATACCGATGAGGGTGCAAGATACCTCGGTGAGTTTGCAATTGGATTAAATCCTTTCATCACAGATGCTATGAAAGATCCACTTTTTGATGAGAAAATAATGGGCAGTATCCACCTTACTCCCGGGAAATGCTATGCTGAGACTGAAAATAATAATTCTTCCTCAATACATTGGGACCTTGTGCTTATACAGACTCCCGAACAAGGAGGGGGAGAAATATATTTTGACGGTAAGCTTATAAGAAAAGATGGAAGATTTGTCACACCTGAACTTGAATGCCTGAACCCTGAAAACTTAAAATAACCTTTATGCGATATCTATCCTTTTTATCCTGAGGATAGAAAAGAATAAAAATATAGCAATAAGTACTATAGAGATGATAATGGTGGGGATAAGTGTACTATCAAAGATATTCCCTATATCAGCAGCTTTGAAGAGAAGATAATTTGGAAGATAAGCCCTTATCCTGGTTACCTGATTAAATATGCTCAATATATATCCGAGCAGAATAACTGTTATCCCTACTATGATCCCTTTCCTGAAAAGACTGCTCAGAAATATCAGCAATGCCAGTAAAAATGCATAATATATCATATAAAGAAATGCGGATCTTACCGCCATCCCTATTGCGAGTATACCTCCTTCAAAAAGTTTGCTTGTGTAGAAATAATTCGTGATAAAACCTATCAGTATAAAAATAGAGAAAGTGAGACCATAATGAATATATTTTGCAAGTATCATACCCGTGGTATCAGCACCTGAAGAATAAGGGAAGACAAGCCGTTTGTAATAAACTTCATTGGAGATAATTCCCATAAGTGTAAAAGCAAAGAAAATTGTCCCGATTTCAAAGAAATCACCTAAAAAGCTCAGATATACGGCGTCGCGATTAAAACCCTCAAACACGGCAGA
Organism: uncultured Actinomycetota bacterium; assembly: GCA_964556035.1. GTDB lineage: Bacteria > Actinomycetota > Humimicrobiia > Humimicrobiales > Humimicrobiaceae > M55B120. The sequence goes on along the minus strand of CAZKVA010000078.1, from coordinate 1,467 downwards.
TATATCGATAGGCAGGCTTTTAAAAAATAACGGTAATAATTTTAAGATCAGAGGAGACATTAATGCCCAAAAAACACTACCGATAAACAAGATCAAATACTTATTGGTCCTTGTTGCCTCAAGTATTTCCTTCTTAAAATATGCCCTAAATGTTTTCACGTTTCCCTACCAATCCTATAAAGATATCTTCAAGATTCCTCTTCCTTATCTGATAACTTATAATATTCATATCAAGCTTTGATAGTTCAGAAAGTATTTCTTTTTTTGCATACTCTATATCTTTGACTTGAAGACTTAATTTCTTTCCATTTTCTACAATACCATCTACCCATTTGAGTTTCCTTAGCAAACGAGCCTCCGATTTAGGGACTCCCTCAAATTCAATATCAAAAACGGGTTGAATATATTTTTCATATAATCTGGAAAGTTTTTCAGTCAATATTATCTCCCCTTCGTCAATGATACAGATAGTATCACATACCCTCTCAGCATCGCTTAGTATATGTGTTGAAAGAAAAATCGTTATCTTATTATTCTTAAGGTCATCAATTAGGTCCAGCATCTCAAGCCGTCCCTCAGGATCAAGAGCAGATGACGGTTCATCTAAAAAAAGGATCTCAGGTTCCTTAAATATTGCTGTTGCAAGGGCAAGCCTCTGTTTCATTCCTCTTGAATACCCGCCTATCTTTCTTTTACCTTTTTTATCCAGTCCAACCAATTCGAGCAACTCATCTGTTCTCTTTTTAATTCCCTCCAGATCACAACCGATGATCCTGCCAATAAAACCAAGATATTCATATGCGTTCATATAATCATAGAATGTCGGAGTTTCCGGCAAGTAACCGATTTTTTTTATGAGCTTATTTTTATATTGTTTAAAATCCCGGTCCATTATGAATATTTCACCTTTATCAAATCTCATAAGGCCGGTCAAAATATTCATGGTAGTAGTCTTGCCTGCACCATTTCTTCCAATAAAACCGAATACTGAACCTCTGCCTACTTCAAAACTTATAGACTTCAGGGCCTCTATTTTGCCATAACTTTTCTTAAGACCAAAAACCTTTATCATTCCCCATCCCTTTTCTTACCGACAAGCAGAAATATTATCGGGCCGATAATATTGATAAAGACGATTATAAGGACCCAGCCCCATTTGGGCATATACCTTACCTCATTCTTTGCAAGCTGCACAATTGCAAATATAAGAAGCCCGTATTCTATGATTATCACAGGTATTAAATATGGTAAAAACTTCAATATCTCAGATATTATAAGATCAATCTCAGTAATTGACATGGTTCCCCACCTTTAAAAATACAATTGCATTTTTAGCATTATACACTTATAAGAGAATTATACATCTACTCAGTAGGATAAGATTTCCATAAATGTCGCAAATGTTCATTGGGTTTAGTCTTAATTCAGGTTTATTTGTTTATAGTGTCTCAAAAAAGACAGGAAAGG
>CAZKVA010000077.1:4171-8462 GCA_964556035.1 uncultured Actinomycetota bacterium | reverse complement strand
TGGCAAATCTTTTAACCAAAGGGAGGCAGGGACGAGATGATAAAGGCGTCCATAACTGCAGGAACTAAGGATAAAGATATACCTAAAGGCGAAGTCTGAAAAAGACATGGAGAAGATCCCATTTCTTCGGTTGGAACAGGTGGAGTAGAGCTTGATACTAAGCTTAAAAGCGCTGCCAAACCGATAGGTCATATAAGCCTTTAGATGTAGTTAACAAGGAAGCCCAGTTCGGGAAATCCGAACGCTGGGTTTGATGTGGCGGGAGTTGGAAACGTACTGAGACAGGTCAGTGACGCGCCAGCTCTCGACCCTACGTGCAGGAATTAATTACTTTGAAAGGTTATTTTAATAACTAAGCAATATAAATGTCTTCTTTGGCTGGGGAGAGAGGATTCGAACCCCCACTCTACGGACCAGAACCGCATGTCCTACCATTAGACGACTCCCCAGCGGATAAGCTAATATGCTACCAAAAAATGAATAAAGTGGCAAAGAATATTATTATTGTATGTGATCACTATATAGAAAAAACTGGTCAGAAGTATTGCAGATATTTTTCCGAAAAGAAGATCTAAGTTATTCAGTCTTCTTGATGTAGAAAGTAAAAACACCGTCTTCTTCTTCGACTTTTAACAGTTCATTTCCAGTAGTTCTGGACCATGACTCCATATCGGGTTTTGAACCAGGGTCATCAGCCATCATCTTGAGGACCTGACCATCTTCCATTATAGTTATTTTTTTTCTTGTCTCAAATATTGGGACAGGGCAATAAAGTCCTACACAATCCAGGACTTCATCAGCTTTCATTTCCTTGTTTTTATCTTTATCGTTCATAATTTTTTCACACCGAACTAATGCAGCCTCAAAGTAGTATTCAATTGAGCCAGGATCTATTAATAATAATTATAATTTCGCTCCGCAATTGGGACACACCTTTATGTGATTCGATACGGGATAACTGCATGCTTTGCAATGAGTGATCTTCACTTTGCAGAAAGCACATTCGTCAGAATCCTTGTCCTTTATTTCAGCATCACAATAGGGGCACCTACATGGTTTTTTTGTTTCCTCTGCCATAATCACTCCCGGTAGATCATTTATCTTGTTTTTTCTTATAATCTTCTATTGCAGCATGAAGGGCGTCTGCTCCGAGATTGGAACAATGTAATTTGTTTTTAGGAAGGCCTCCAAGCTCTTTTGCAACATTCTTATTTGTTATCTTTAAGGCTTCATCAAGTGTTTTACCTTTGGCCATATCGCTTACCATGCTTGATACAGCTATTGCCGCACCGCAGCCAAAAGTCTTGAATTTAATATCCTCGAGAACATTATCTTTTACTTTTATATAAAAGGTCATCATATCACCGCATGTAGGGTTTCCTATTTCACCTATTCCGTCTGCATTATCTATTTCTCCTACGTTCCTGGGTGCGGTAAAATGATCCATTACCTCTTTACTATAAGCAGCCATTAGAACCTCTTTTCAAATTATAATAACCAGGCCCAAATGGCCCAAAACCTTAATATATTATTTTTAATATTTTCTTTCAAGTTATTTCTTTCATCCCTCGACTAATAAATTTAGCTCAGCAGACTATTCCTTAAATAGAGGGGACATTTTCCTCAAGCGTTCGATTATCGGCGGAAGAACACGGATGGTCTTGTCTACCTCATCACCAGTATTATATTTTCCTAAAGAGAAGGAAATAGATCCCTGCGCCATAGTGGCCGATAGACCCATTTCTATCAGCACATATGAGCTCTTTAATGCCTGGGACGCACAGGACGAACCGCTGGCAGCAAATATTCCTTCCATATTAAGCATCAGTAATATGGATTCTCCTTCAATAAATTCAAAACTTATATGTGCGCTTCCCGGTATCCTATTGGTGGGATGTCCGTTTAATTTAACCTTATCTATATTTCCTATTATTCCTTCTACGAGTTTATCCCTGATGGATGAGATATGTTTTGCATTTTTACCCAATTCATCTTTTGCGAGCGCACATGCTCTTCCAAAACCAACTATTGCGGGAATGTTTTCCGTACCTGCCCTGCGGCCCCTTTCCTGTATTCCTCCCAGAAGCGAGGGTTTTAACCTGACTCCTTTTTTCAAGTAGAGAGCTGCCGCTCCTTTTGGTCCATACATCTGCTGAGAGGAAAAACTGTATGCATCTATACCAAGTTCACCTACATCCACGGGTATGACCCCTGCTGTTGCTATGCCATCGCTATGAAAAAGTATTTCATTTTGTTTTGCTATTTCTGATATTTCATTTATTTTTTGTATGGTACCGACTTCATTATTTGCATGCATTACCGATATCAGTACTGTATCATCGGTTATAGCCTTTCTTATTTGGTCTGGATCAACTAATCCATTGCTGTCCACTCCAATATGTGTTATCTCCCAGCCTTCCTTCTTTATATCCTTAAGTGGATTGATTATTGACTGGTGTTCGATCACAGATGTTATTATATGCCCGCTTTTCTTCTTTGCAGCCCTTAGAAGTCCCCACAGGGCAAGATTGTTTGATTCCGTACCACATGATGTAAAGTATATTTCTTCATCATCGGCACCGATCAGTGAAGCCACCTGGTTTCTGGCATTATCCAGGGCACCATGGGCGACATCACCAAAGTCATGCAGGCTGGAAGGATTGCCATAGTGCTCACTGAAATAGGGAAGCATGTCTTTAAGGACCCTGGGGTCCACTTTTGTTGTTGAAGCATTATCAAAAAATATTTTACTATCTGCCATAATATCCCTCCGGGGATCTGTGCGTTATTATATTAAGATAAGTTTAAAAAACTTTTTCAAATAAATAAAGTCTAGTATTTTTATAGTTATAGTATTATAAATATTATTCCACAAACCGGTTCCAAAATCAAGCCAAGGACAAGCTCCTAACTTAATTGTCATTAAAAAAAGAACCTAAATCTGTTAAAATAAAATTCAGTAAAAATGTATAAAAAGCATACTATAAGTATATATAATTGATTATTAGATAAAATAACAGAACTGAAGTCTCTTGGAAAGGGGAAAAGATGATCATCGGAATAGGTAATGTTGGTAGTACTTCACTAAAAAGTAAGATTATTGACATAAATAATAAAAATGAGGTAAGGGTCCTTGGTGAGGCCAATCTTGATAAGATAAAGACAAGGGGAGCTTCCAATTTCACCCACAGGGTAGGGGACGAACCACTCAAGAAAGACGTGGTCCGCCTTGCTGGTTTTGATTCAGGGATCAAGTATATCCTTAAATGGTTTGTGAAGAACAAGGTCATTGAAAGCCCTTCTGCTATTGAGGCAATGGGATTTAAGTGTGTCCTTGGAGAGAAGAACGGTGCCAATATGCTGACACCAAAGATACTTGAAGAGATGGAGAAATTCCTCTTTGTGGCACCGGTCCATAACCAGCCATATATTGAGACTATCGGGGTATTTAAAAGGATACTGGATATACCCATGGTCGGGGTGTTCGAGCCTTCATTCCACTGGACGATCCCGGAGTTCAGGAGGATATCCGGATTACCCTGGGATTGGTATAAAAAAGGCGGTATAAAAAAACATGGTTTCCACGGGTCATCACACCGATATTTGGCAGCAATGGCCTATAAGCTAATGGGAACAGAAAATATGAACCTTGTAACTGTTCATCTCGGGGGAAGCAGTTCCATTACTGCTATAAAGAACGGGGAAGTTATGGACACGAGTATGAGCTTTTCACCAAACTCAGGAATCTTGCAGGGAACAAGGACCGGTGATATAGATGGGACCGCTCTTCTATATGCTATGAAAAAATTCGGGCTATCTATTGAACAGGCACAGGACCAGATATCAAATAATGCCGGACTTCTTGGTACAGCAGGAATCGGGACTGATGATATGAGAGAGATCATTAGCGCTGCAGAAAAAGGCAAAGAGAGGGCAAAGCTTGCACTTGACCTCTATATTGATGGAATAAGAAAGTATATCGGCTCCTTTGCTACGGTACTTGGGAGTATTGATTGCATAATATTCGGCGGGGGTATCGGAGAGAAAAGCACACTGATCAGGGAGAGATGCCTTGAAGGTATGGATTTCATGGGTATAAGACTTGACCTTGCCAGAAATAAGGATATTAATGGACAGCTCGGTATAATATCTTCTGATTATTCTGTTATTTCAAAAGCCAAAGTATATATTGTACCCACAAATGAAGAACTTGTTGTTGCACAATTTACCAAGAAGGTCGTTGAAAAGGGAAGGGACCTCACACCTGAGGAAATGACGTTCAGGCTCTAGG
>CAZKVA010000077.1:0-4071 GCA_964556035.1 uncultured Actinomycetota bacterium | reverse complement strand
CATTAAGTGATTATTTTAAGGTAATCGCTTATACGGCTGATTGAAAGGTCATAACCAAGTATTTCCATTGTTGTAAAAAGCGGGGGACTGACCTTTTTTGCCCATGTAGCTATCCTTATTACTTCGGCGATCTTTCTAAAACTAAGTCCCAGCTCTTCTGAGAGTTTCCTCAGGCTGCCTTCGATATCAGATGAGGAAAATCTTGATTTAAGGGGTTCAAGGGTCAATAATATCTTGTTTAATACAGTTACTGCATCCAGGGCCTTATTATTAAAATAATCACGCATATCGGGGCCGTATTCTAAAATTGTAAAGAAAGGACTCAGCCATTCGCTGCTTTCCTTTATGGTCTTTACCCTCTCTTTTATGTGAGGGGTGATCCTTCTTATAGTTTCCTCAATTCCTGGTCCACCTGTGAGTCTCTTGAGGTCTTTTTCTGAATCAAGATAAGTCCTGACTTCTTTCATGATGAGCTCCGTAAGTAAGTCCTCATCAAGTTCCCTAATATAATTACCATTCATCCAGAGAAGTTTCTGGGAATCAAACCTGGAACTTTTTTTATTTATATTTTCGAGTGAAAATTTATCTATAAGTTCAGGCAGTGAAAATAGTGTTGTCTTCTCATCATATGCCCACCCGAGAAGCGCTATATAATTGACTATTGCCTCCGGCAGGAAGCCGTCCTCCTGGTATGCTTCAATAGATATGGACCCATGCCTTTTTGAAAGTTTGTGCCCATCACTGCCAAGGATCATTGGAAGGTGTATAAATTTTGGTGGTGTGATCTCCATGGCATCATAGACCAGGAGCTGCTTGGGAGTATTGGAAAGATGATCCTCACCCCTTATTATATGGCTTATATTCATCAGGGCATCGTCCACTGCAACTGAATAATTATAGGTTGGAAGCCCATTGGAACGCATTATAATATAATCTTCTATGGTATCAGAGTTTACAGATATCCTTCCATAGACTATATCGTCAAACTCCAGCATTTTATTCTCTGGTACGAGGAGCCTAATTGTATAAGGTTCGCCCCTGTCCTTCCTTGCTGATATTTCTTCACTGGTCAAAGACAGGCATTTTCTGTCATATTTGAAGACCCCGCCATTTTTCTGGCACAGCTCCCTCTCCTTTGCCAGGTCCCCGGGACTGCAGAAGCAGATATATGCTTTTTTGTCTTCTACCAGCTTATGTGCATTTTCTTTGTAGATATCCAGTCTTTCCGACTGCCTGTAAGGGCCAAAGCCTCCGCCAGTATCCGGTCCCTCATCCCAATCCATCCCGAGCCATTTGAGGGACTGGAGAATAAGGCCTATAGCTTCTTCCTGATGTCTTTTAGCATCAGTATCCTCGATCCGGATAATAAAGCTTCCACCGGTCTTCCTGGCATAGAGCCAGTTAAAAAGAGCGGTCCTGGCACTGCCTATATGTAGAAATCCTGTGGGGCTTGGAGCAAATCTTACCCGTATATTATTATCTATAATTTTATTATTCATAGTATCCTTATATATTTTGATTAAAAGTTGATAAAGATCCTTTTTTCAGATGTCCCCAAAAAAGGGATGCAAACCGGAAAGTCCTTATGGATTTACCCAGATGGTGATCTTTCTTATGAGTTCCACTGGCTGGCCCCACATCGGTTCCTGCCGGTGCGTATAGCCAGGTGGGACATCAGCAAATCTTTCATTCTCATAAAGAATATTATTATAACCAGCCTCTATGAGTATATGATTGGCTTCATTTATGGGCATTAGCGATACCATCGGCATTATAGGGATCGTACCCTCAGGAATAGGCAGCTGCACTATGGGTTCCTCACCATAATGGAACTGCTTTATTATTATCTGTTCCTGGGGAGTATAACGGTTAGGGATCATATATTCTCCTGTTTCGTGGTTCGGGACCACCTGAACACTTATCATATCATCCTGCGGCCTTACAAAATTTTCGATCGGGAGCTCCTTTGTGGCCTCTTTCATAAAGAGGTTCCATATCATTGCGGGATGGCTACCGCCGGCTACCCTTATATCGTGTACATAACCCATCTTTATATTTGTCTCAGGATATCCCATCCATATACATGTTGCAAGATTGGTGGTAAACCCTGTAAACCATGCATTCTCAGCTTCCTGGGTGGTACCTGTTTTCCCGGCAGTTGGCCTATCATCAAGCTTTGCATTAGTACCGGTACCCCTTTGCATTACCTGCTGCATTATCTCAATTGCCCTGAAAGCATTTATTGCAGAAAGAACCTGTGCACTGTTTTGCTGATGCTCTTCCATAACGATCCCATCTTTATCCACTACCTTAAGTATTGCTACGGGCTCATTTTTGACCCCATAATTTGCAAGTGTTGAAAATGCTGTACATACTTCAAGGGCAGACACACCGATAGTCAGGCCTCCAAGACCGATTGCAGGGTATGGATTAAGAAGGGTCTCTATTCCCATATCCTGTGCAATGCCTGCTATGCCATAAGCACCGATCCGCATTATAAGCTGTGAGTAGACAACATTTATCGATTTTACAGTAGCCTCAAGTATAGGCAGTTCGTTCACTTCATAAGTGGCATTATTGTAGTTGCCGACTTCCCAGGGCTCACTTCCAAAAATATCAAACACCACTGTGCCATTGGGATTAAATGTCATATATGGGCTGACACCCTGCTCCATCGCGGCAAGAAGAGCAAAGATCTTAAAAGTCGAACCGGGCTGTCTTTTTGCCTGGGTAGCAAGGTTGAATTTCATATCGCCAAAATCCTTACCTCCTACCATGGCCTTGATATAGCCGTTTGTTGGGTCCATCGACACAAGAGCGGCCGAAGGGTCCTCTGGATCGGGAAGTATTTCCTGTATGGCATTTTCAGCATAGACTTGCATTTTTGGATCAAGGGTAGTATATATCTCAAAACCTCCCTCAAAGACTCTTGCAACGCCGTATTTTGCGATGAGTTCCTGCTTAACATGTTCTACAAAGTAGAGAGCAAAGCCCTTTTCTGTCTCCTCCCGCGGTCTCTGTGTGATTATTGGCATCTTTACTGCATCTTCATATTCATTCTGGTCTACATATCCCAGCCGGACCATATTGGAAAGGACCAGGTTTCTCCTTTCCAGGGCTGCATTTTCATCTATATATGGTGAATGCAGATATGTCTGGAGCATGCCTGCTATCATGGCACATTCGGGAAGGTTTAAGTATTCTACATCCTTATTGAAATATATCTTGGCGGCTGCCTGTACACCATAGGCGCCTTCGCCCAGATAGACAGTATTTAGATACATCTCAAGTATTTCATCCTTTGAATATATTTCTTCAAGCTGGTATGCAAGGACGACTTCCTTTATTTTTCTTTCATAGGTAATATCGTATTTCTCTTCAGGCATATATACATTTTTTACATACCCTTGAGTGATAGTGCTCGCACCCTGTTCCACATCGCCGGATACAACATTTATGATAAGGGAACGTATTATTCCTTCCATATCAAAACCCGGGTGCTGGTAAAACCTCTCATCCTCGATGGCTATTACTGCATTTATAAGGTTTCTGGGTATCTGCTGGAGGGGAACCAGTTCACGGTTCTCCTCACCATGAAAAGTAGCTATAAGTGTTCCGTCTGCTGCATATATTCTTGAGGTCAGGGCACTCTCAGCAGGTGTAAATTCCTCTATATTTGGAAGATCATTTGTAAATTGGCCGATAGCCTGGAAGATAAACATCGTGAGTCCCGAAAAACCTACAACAAAAAAGAGGTTAATGGCTAGCAGTATAGCAATAATACCGATGATGATCTTAAATAATCTTCCCCGCTTCTTATAATGTTTCTTTCTTAATCTGGACATAAAACAAAAGGCTGCTTTATAAAAATATAATAATTTATTTATCTACTCAAATTTTACATATTATCAAATTTCTCCTAAATTTTACATAGGGGAATGCAAAGAGATAATGATTTTTTAAGACTTAAAATATTACAAATGATCAGTAGGAGCCTGTCCGAGAATTGGGCTCAGGCTCCTGGATAAATCATCAGGCATTGTTGAAATATTAATAGCCAAATGAAAAGTG
>CAZKVA010000076.1:0-8477 GCA_964556035.1 uncultured Actinomycetota bacterium | reverse complement strand
GTCTAAAAAAGGTTTGAAATACCTTGAATATTATTCAAATAATATTTAATATTGTCGTATGAATGATGAGATTAATAGTATTTGGGAAAACATCCTTACAGATATAAAAAGTAATATAAATCTGCCTACATATAAAACCTGGTTTGAAAACATACACCCCCGGTCTTTAAAAAAAAACGTATTAACTGTTTCTGTTGCAAGTTCATTCGCTAAAGAGTGGCTTGATTCCAGGTATTTAAGCTTACTTAATAATTCCACAAAAAAATTTGCCGGTGCTGGTTGTAAGATCAAGATAATCACACAACCTTTGGACCAGGTAGAAGAAAATTTATTATCTAATAATGAACCTCTGGAAATCAATGAAAGAAACGAACCAAACACCCGGAATTCTGAGGAGGTTTTATTTAATTCAAAATACACTTTTGATACATTTGTTGTGGGGAGCAGTAACCGTTTTGCATGTACTGCTTCTCTTGCAGTAAGTGAAAACCCTGGTAAGACTTACAATCCTCTTTTTATTTATGGGGGAGTTGGTCTCGGAAAGACGCATCTTTTACATGCAATGGGGCAGTACACAAAACAGTTTTTCCCAAACCTTACAGTAAAATATGTTTCTGCTGAAAAATTCTTAAATGATTTTATTAATGCATTACGGTATAAAAATATAAGTAGTTTTAAAAACAGCTACCGGAATAATGATATACTGCTTGTGGATGATATACAATTTCTCGAAGAAAAAGAAGCCAGCCAGGAAGAGTTTTTTCACACATTTAATGCACTTCATGATACTAACCGCCAGATCGTTCTTTCAAGCGACCGCTCTCCGAGAAGTATTGCTAATCTTGAAGAACGTTTAAGGTCCCGTTTTGAGTGGGGCCTTGTCACTGATATTAAACCCCCGGATCTTGAGACACGTATGGCTATCCTTAAAAAATATTCAGAACGTGAAAAACTTACGGTTTCCGATGATATTTTAAATCTTATAGCCGCAAGAGTCACCTCTAACATCAGGGAACTTGAAGGTGCCCTTACCAGGGTTGTTGCTTTTTCTTCGCTTACTAACTCAAAACCTGATCTTGATACAGCAAAGAATATTTTAAAAGATATTCTTCCTGAGGATAAAGAATATAAGATCAGTATACAAAAGATCGTAAAGGAAGTATCAGGGTTTTTTTCTATTCCTATTAATGATATTTTGAGCGCTAAGAGAAATAAGTTTATTTCGCATGCGCGCCAGTTGGCTATGTATCTTGCGAGGGAGCTTACTAGTAGTTCTCTTCCTCAAATAGGTAGATCTATTGGCGGTAGGGACCACACCACTGTTATTTATGCCGTGTCTAAAATAGCGGGTCTTATTACTAAAGATAGAAATGTTTATATGCAGATGCAGGAGATCACTAATAAAATTAAAAAATCTCCTTAGTTTTTTAAACAGGCAGTGTTTATAAACTGTTGGTAGTTTTGGGTTTTTATTAACATTTGTTGTTTTTTTCTGTTTATAACTTCAGGTGTTTTTGTAAAACTATTTTTTTGTTTAAAACTTTCTTTTTTTTCAACAGTGTTTGTTTGATCTATTAACAGCATATTTTACTAAAACCTCACTATTTGTTTGTTTATTAACAGTTTAAACAATACTATGATTATTACTAACTATTTTAATTAAAGAATATATATAATAAAATAAGTTTAATTTTTAAACAAAAGTGATTTTTTAAAAGAGGTGTCTATGAAGTTCCAAACCACGCGAGGGGAATTACTCAACGCAATATTATTTTCAAGTAAGGCGATCAATCCAAAAATCTCTTCTTATATATTAAGTGGTGTTTTATTAGATGTTGACCTAGATTTAAATATTTTTAGTACGGATCTTGAAACCAGTATAAAAACAACCATAAATGTAAAAATTGAAGAAAAAGGCAAAGTAGTAGTACCTGCTAAAATACTTATAAATATATTAAAAAGCTTAAATGAGTCAAAAATAACACTAAAACTGAATAAAGAAACAAACCAGGTCTTATTATCCAGCGGCAAAGCAAACTTCAACATTAACACACTTTCCCTTGAAGAATATCCTGCATTTCCAGAAACCAACATAAAAAACCCTATAAAAATAGAACTAAATAAATTTAAAACACTAATCACAAAAGTACAAAGGGCTGTGTCACAAGATGAAAGCAGGACAATACTGACCGGAATACTTATGGAGATGGAAAACAACAATCTCACAATGGTTGCAACAGACAGCTATAGACTGGCAATAATAAAAGAAGAACTAAAAACAAAAAATAATGATATAAAAATTGTTGTCCCAGCAAGGGTGCTCGACAGTATTATAAAAAATGACTTCAAAAAACACGATCTTGAAATAATTCTGGAAGAAAACCAAATAGCATTTTATTTAAAAGAAGAAGAAAAAACAAAAAACATAATAATATCAAGACTCCTGTCAGGAAAATTCCCGGAATACAAACAACTTCTTCCCGAGACAATGAAGCATAATATAATAATAGAAAAAGAAAAAATACTCGATGTAGTACGCAGGATATCATCGATATCACAAGACAATATCCCCATAAAACTTATAATAGAAAAAGGCAGGATGGTTGTAATTATGGATATAAAAGAAATCGGAAGCTCGAGCGAAGACTTCGAAATATCCTACGGTGAAGAAAAAATGGAAATATCATTTAACCCAAATTTCTTAATAGACGGTATATTAATGATAGATGATAAAAATATTATATTTTCTATAGAAGACCCATTAAAACCAGTACTCTTAAATTCAGGAAAAAATAAAGATATGACATACCTGCTTATGCCAATAAGGATATCTTAGACCTTTAAAAAACCAAAAAGAATAATTAAAACTATTAATAAAAAACCAAACCAAAAACCACAATGTATATATAAAACAAAAAAATAATTATACATGAATAAAAACAAAAAAATAAATATAGCTATTATTGGTGCTGGAAGACTGGGAACCACAATAGCCTACACTATTAATTCCAAAAATAAAAAAAACATGAAGATCATATCAATGTCTTCAACGACAAAAAAATCCCTGGACAGAGCAAAAAAAATACTGGGGACTTCTACAAAAAAAATATTATTTACCCAAAACAATAAAGAAGCTGCCGCAAAAGCAAACTGTATTTTTATATGTACTCCAGATGATATTATAAAAAAAGTCTGCCGCGGGCTATTCACCCAAAAAAAGCAAACAAAAACAAAACAAAAAAAACAAAACATTTTTGCAATACATTTTAGCGGCTCTAAACCGCTAAAAGACCTTGAAAGCGCAAAAGAAGCAGGAGCCGGCATACTATCATTACACCCATTAAAATCTTTTGCCTCCATACCTGCAGCTATAAAAACAATAAAAAATACAGAATATGGAATAACATTTAATACCCCGGAAGAAGAAGAGCTGGCAAAAAGAATAGTAGAAAGCCTTGGAGGACACAGTATAATCGTAGAAGACAATAAAAAACCGCTATACCATGCTGCGGCCTGTGTAGCTTCAAATTATCTTGTAACCCTGATAGATTATGCAGTATATATAAATGAAAAGATCGGGATCAAACCAGAAGACAGCATAAAGGGCCTTCTATCCCTTGTAGGAGGGACAGTTAAAAATATCGGTGTAGCCGGAACCAAAAAATCACTGACCGGGCCCATAGCACGCGGGGACACAGGAACGATCAAAGACCATATGAAAAACTTTAAAGAACATCTTAGTGATGAAGATACCGAGATCTATAGGCTTATGGGTAAAAAAACAGCCGGGATCGCAAAACAAAACGGGTGGATAGAAGATAAAGTATATAATAAACTTATTGATACACTAAAAACTTAAGTTACACAAAAAGGAGAGATATTATGATACAAAAAATAACAATAAACATCTTAAGGGAAATGAAAGAAAAAGGCGAAAAAATAACAATGCTTACAGCATACGATGCTTTAATGGCTTCACAAATAGATGAAAGCGGCATCGATATGATACTGGTGGGGGACTCGGTAGCAAATGTTCTTCTAGGATATGATAATACAATACCTGCCACAATGGAACAAATGTTACATCATAGTAGGGCAGTAACCCGCAGTGTAAAAAGAACACTTGTTATAGGAGATATGCCTTTTATGTCCTATCAGGCGTCGGAGACAGAAGCGGTCACTAATGCAGGAAGATTTTTAAAAGAAGCCAGGGTGGAAGCCGTCAAGCTCGAAGGAGGGTGCGAGGTTTTTGGTATTATAAAAAAAATAACTGCTGCAGGGATACCTGTAATGGGACATCTTGGCCTTACCCCTCAGTCCGTTCATCAATTTGGAGGTTATGGAATTAGAGGAGAAGATGGGAGTGAAGCCAAAAAAATAGTCGAGGATGCACAGGGACTTGAAAAGGCAGGAGCATTCGCCATTGTACTTGAAAAAATACCGGCTTCGCTTGCAGCAAAAATAACAAAAACACTGCAAATACCCACAATAGGCATAGGGGCCGGAGTAGATTGTGACGGACAGGTCCTGGTGACCCATGATATGCTGGGAATGTTTGAAAAATTCAAACCTAAATTTTCTAAAAGATATGCCGAACTGGCAATTGAAGCAAAAGCTGCATATAAAGAATATATAAAAGAAGTAAAAACGAAAAAGTTTCCCGCAGAGGAACACTCATATTAATGCAAATAATAAAAAATATAAAAGAGTGTAAAAAAATTATTAACGGATTAAAAAAAAGAGGCCAAACAACCGGTCTGGTGCCGACGATGGGGTACCTCCACGAAGGACATTTAAGTCTTGCAAGAGCCGCAAAGAAGGATTGTGATAAGGTATTTATGACTATCTTTGTAAACCCTGCCCAGTTTGGGGCAGATGAAGATTTTGAAAAATATCCGAGAGACCTTGAAAGGGACGCGGTTCTTGCCGAAAGTTCCGGAGTAGACTATATTTTTGCACCTAAAACTACAGAGATCTACAGAAAAGACAGTAAGACATTTGTAGAAGTAGAAGGTCTGGATGCTCCGATGTGTGGGAGAAAAAGGCCCGGCCATTTTAGGGGAGTAGCGACCATAGTATTAAAACTCTTCAATATAATCCCTGCAGACAATGCATATTTTGGAGAAAAAGATTATCAACAACTTGCAATAATAAAAAAAATGGTATCTGATCTTGACCTGGATATCAAAATCATACCGTGCCCGATAATAAGGGGAAAAGACGGGCTTGCACTGAGTTCCAGGAATAAATATCTTTTAAAAGAAGAGAGAGAAAACGCCCCCGTAATATATGAGACCTTAAAAAAGGCAAAAAAAATGATAGAGGACGGGGAAGAAGACTTGAAACTAGTAGTAAAGCAGGCTATCTATAATATAAGGCAGACTCCGCATGTAAAAAAAATAGATTATTTTGATATCAGGGATACAGAAACATTGGAAGAAATAAATACCAGAACTATAAATATAGATATTTTAATTGCCGCCGCAGCCTGGTTTGGAGAGACAAGACTTATAGACAATATAGTTATAAAAGAAAAAAAGTAGTAAAATATGCTTGCCGGAAGGCATAGAAAAAGAAAGGAATGATTTGCAGATAAGTATCTTAAAAAGCAAGATCCACAGAGCAACAGTCACAGATGCTAATATACACTATATGGGAAGTATAACAATCGACTACACCCTAATGGAACATGTTGATATTTTACCATACGAAAAAGTTTTGGTCGTAAGTCTCGAAAGTGGAGAAAGGCTTGAGACATATGCTATTAAAGGAAAGAGAGGAAGCGGCGAAATATGCTTGAACGGGGCCGCTGCAAGGAAGATATTAAAAGACGACAAAGTCATAATATTATCATTTGTGCTCCTTGACCAAAACGAGGCCGGCAAATTTAAACCAAAAGTAGTATGTGTTGACGGGAAAAATAAAATAATAACCGAAACAGACCATGTAGAAAAAAATGACGAGTGTTAATAAAAAAAAACACTTTAAACATCTTTTTTTCATTGCAGCTTCACTGCTCATAATCATATCAATAATATTAATAGGCTCATGCACGCAGGACGCGGAAATAGCTGTTATTCAAACGTCCGGACAAAACAATGACAGCGGCGAACTCTATCTTTTTGACTATAAAAAAATAAATGTCGAAAGCACCTCAAGTATTGGTGCAGAAATAAAAAATTGTAATGCCTACATTGATCTTTACGGTGACTTTATAGTCCTCGGAGAACTTGAAAACACATCCCGCACCACCAAGACAGATATCGAGATAACTCTTTCATTTATCAGCAAGGAGGGGACAAGTATCCTGGAAACCGCTATACCCATACCAGTAAACTATCTAAAAAACGGAGCAAAATATCCATTTCACTATTATTATGGGAACCGCCAGAAGTATATAGAGATCTCAGCCATAAAAGTGGGTGTAAATTATAAAGAATATAATAACAATTTCAAAGGAAACCCGATAGTGGAAATCGAGGATTATTTCTACAGGGACCAGTATCTTATCATCCAGGGCAGGGTAATAAACCTCGGCAAGGAAAAGATAAAAAACTTAAAATTATTATGCACTTTCTATGATGGGAGGGGAAAGGTCGTCTTTATAAAAGAATGCTATCTCAAAAGAGTGAAGATGATGCCTTCAGAAGAACAGGTCTTTACCCTGGAAATACTGCTTGATGAGTATCTTGAAGAATTTACACACTATAGCTTTGAAATATTTTTTGAAGATGAAATAAGGGTCTCAGCCTAAAGGGCCCCTACTTAGGAGTCTGTCCAAGAATTGAATCTTTGCTTGCAGCCGATTCCCGGACTGGTTCCTAGATCCAGTCCTTAAATTTAAAATATATCAACATTCCAATAGATATTATTAGCATGGTGGCAAGTATAATAAAGAAAGCCCACGGGAGGCCCATAAGCGGAAGTCCTATATTCATCCCGTAAACTCCTGATATCAAAGTCAGCGGAAGTATGACGACGGAAAAGATAGTAAGGATCCGCATAATATCATTTATTTTATTAGAAAGTAGAGATTGATGAGCCTCGTGAACACCCTCTACAAGCTCTTTATAATTCTCTAAAGTATCCCAGATCTTTTCAATATGGTCGACCAGGTCGCTAAAATATACTTCCAGGGCTTCGATTAAAAAGTCCATATCCTTTATTTCAAGGGTCTTTAGAAGTTTTCTTTGAGGAAAGATAATGTTTCTAAAAGTCAGTATATTTGTTCTTATTAAAAGTATGGTCCTTACATTTTTAGTGGAAGACTCTTTAAATATATCGTCTTCTACATTCTGGATATTCCTGTATATCTTATTTAGTATCGGAAAATTATAATCTATCAATGCATCAAGAACGCGGTGGAGAAGATAACCGGAGCCTTTTTCCAGAATTGTCTGGTCCTCCATAATGTGGTCATAAGTGGTCTGGATGGGTTTACAAGGACCCTGATGGACCGTAACTATAAAATTATTTCCAATAAATATATTTACCGTGAACGGTATGAGCCTTCTGGTCTGTTTTACAAATAATGGTATATGGAGGACCAGGAAAAAATAATCATCATATTCATCAAGTTTCGGACGCTCGATCACACTCAGGCAGTCTTCAATATCAAGAGGGTGAAAACTGAAGTGGTCCCTTAAAAACTGCATCGTGTCCTTATTAGGATTTTCGATATCAAGCCAGATAAGGTAATCAGGGTTATTGATATAGGAGACAATATCAGACTGTTTAAACTTCTTTAAAAGCGATTTTTGTTTTTTGTCATATATAAGAGTCTTCATTACCATCCACCTTTTTATCCTGAAACTTCATACAATTTTATAATTTTTTATAAAAAAATAAAATATAATTTAATTAATATAATAATGTAGCTATAAAATACAATATAAAAAACAAAGTTAAGCAAGCTTTCTCCAGAGGAATTGTTTGGTGATCTTGTTTCATCATGTAGAAAGGTAAATAAGGGAGTTGGGGTAATAAGAACAGAGGATGGTTAATATTATGGTATATAAAACACCGTTATATGTGAATAAACCAGGCGTGACGAGATCTAGTTGGTATATAACTTGGCAACCGGCACAATTAATTAATAAGTTTTAAATAAATCCTCTAAAAATTTTTATTTTTAAAATTCTTAGTTAATAACTTTAAAACTAGATTAAAGAATGGGTCAGTAGTTATTTAGTAATAGATTTTTCTGCTATAATAAGAGAAATATATTTATTAGTTAAATAAGACAGGAGGTTATTTTGAATAAGTTTATACCAAAATCTACACCAAAAATAATAGTAGGTGTGATTATCTTTATTGTGGTACTGGTATTGCTGCTCAATATTTTTGTAATAGTCCAGGCAGGTAATGTGAGGGTGCTTACCCAGTTCGGAAGAACTGTAGGGGTTACTTTTCAGCCAGGGTTCCATATCAAAGCGCCATTTGTACAAAATACTGTAAACTACTCCACAAGGCAGGTG
>CAZKVA010000075.1:0-8608 GCA_964556035.1 uncultured Actinomycetota bacterium | reverse complement strand
ACGTATCATCTGTATTACTTGTTTGAATCAAGATAATTAAAGATTTCCTATACTTTACTTATACTCACAGCACATGCCTTAAATTCCGGGATCTTTGCCTGAGGGTCCCTGGCCGGGTTAGTCAGTCTGTTTGCGGGGGCATCTGCATAATGGAAGGGGACAAAGACAACGCCTTTTTTTATCTTTAAATCAACTTTTGCCCTTGGCTTTATTTCTCCCCGCCTTGTCTTAAGGATAATGTCATCTCCATTGCTGATCCCAAGTGAAGCTGCGTCTTCGGAATTTATATGGGCAAGCGCCATGGGCGCTATCTCGTTTAGTGCATCTACATTTCCCGACATCGTCCTGGTATGGAAGTGATACAGGATCCTTCCGGTAGTAAGTATAAACGGATAATCACCATCCGGCTCTTCAGCTGGAGGACTGTGGTCCGAGGGCATAAACCTTCCCTTACCGCGGCTGAAATTTTTTGCATGGAGAATATCGGTACCCGGATGGTTGCTGTCCGTACAGGGCCACTGGAGGGTTCCGTTTTCAAGCCTCTTGTAATTTATCCCGCCATATATTGGAGTAAGGCTTGCGATCTCATCCATGATCTCGCTAACGGATCCGTATTCCATCGGATATCCCATAGCACGGGCAATACTGCAGATTATCTCCCAGTCAAGCCTTGACTGTCCCGGGGGATCAAGAGCCTTATTGACTTTCTGGATCCTTCTTTCAGTATTTGTAAATGTCCCGTCCTTTTCTGCAAAACTTGTAGAGGGAAGTACTATATCGGCAAATTCAGCAGTTTCTGTAAGGAAAATATCCTGCACGGCAATAAATTCCAGTTTCTTCAGTGCCTCTGCAACATGTATTTGGTCAGGATCGCTGAGCATAGGGTTTTCGCCCATAATATATAATGCCTTTAGCTCGCCGCTTATGGCTTTGTCTATCATCTCTGTAACTGCAAGGCCCTTTACGGGAGGCAGGGTTTTACCCCACGCATCTTCAAATTTTTTCCTGATATCATCATCCTCGACATACTGATATCCGCTGTAGACATTTGGAAGAGCGCCCATATCGCACGCGCCCTGGACATTATTCTGGCCCCTGAGCGGATTGACCCCTCCGCCTGGTTTTCCGGTATTTCCTGTGAGCATTGAAAGATTGGCAACAGCCATGACATTATTGGTGCCGCATGTATGTTGTGTTATACCCATAGAGTAGAAAATAGATGCGGGGCCGGATCTGGCAAATAGTTTTGCTGCCTCTACTAGCCCTTCAGGGTCTACACCTGAGATCTCTGCTACTTTTTCCGGAGTATATGGACCAAGAGCATCTACAAGCTTGTCAAAATCTTCTGTCTTTTCCTCTATAAATTCTTTATCATAGAGGCTCTCATTATATATGACATTCATAAGACCCATAAGGACTGCGATATCGGTGCCTGGTTTATGTCTCAGGTGAATTGCAGCATACTTAGTTATGGGAATATCCCGCGGGTCTATAACTATAAGCTTTAGCCCGTTTTTTATGACATTTCTTATTATCTCATATCCTATTACCGGATGAGCCTCGGTAGTATTTGAACCGATTATTATAGAGGCCCCGGAATCTTTTATATCATTAATTGAATTGGTCATGGCTCCGCTTCCAAAAGTAGGTATAAGTCCGGTGATCGTGGAAGCATGGCACAGGCGTGCGCAATGGTCTATATTATTGGTACCGACTACAGCTCTTGCAAACTTAGACATCAAATAATTTTCCTCATTTGTGACTTTTGCAGAGCTTAAGATACCTACAGAATCAGGACCATGTTTTTTGATAATACTTGATAATATGGCGGCAGTGGTCTCAATAGTTTTTTCCCAGCCGGCCTTTTTAAATTTTCCGTTGCTGTCTTTTAAAAGAGGATCGGTAAGCCTCTTTTCGCTCTGGACAAAATCCAGGCCAAAACGTCCCTTTACACAGAGATTTCCCCTATTAAGGTTCTCTCCTACGGGGGAAGTCACATTGACGATCTTATTGTCTTTGACATGTAGCTCCAACTGGCACCCGACACCACAATAAGGGCAGGTGGTCATGACTTTATCGACCTGCCAGATCCTGGCCTTTTTGAGGTATGGTTTTGGCTGCAGCGCTCCAACCGGGCAGGTAGATATGCAATTACCGCAGAATACGCAGTCAGTATCTTTAAGCGATTGTTCAAATGCGGGAACTATCTCACTTTCAAAGCCTCTCCCGGCATATCCTATCGCATTTGAACCAACGATCTCGTCGCACATCCTGACACATCTTCCGCAAAGGATGCATTTTTCATTATCCCGGTATATAAAAGGATTATCGTCAAAGACTTTTTTCTTATGAATGGACCCGGTAAACCTTGAGCCATCAATACTGTAACGGTAAGCAAGGTCCTGCAGGGCACAACTTCCAGCGGAGTCACAGGTCATGCAGTCAAGAGGATGGTCCGATATTATCATTTCAAGATTTAATCTGACAAGTGCATTTATATGTTCTGAATCCGTAGTGACCTTCATCCCGTCGGCGGCCTTTGTAATACAAGAAGGTACTGCTTCGGGACGGCCTTCCACCTCTACAAGGCAGAGCCTGCAAGCTCCCTGGGGTTCAAGTCTTGGATCATAGCAGAGAGTGGGAATAAAAATATTATTCTGGCGGGCCACTTCCAGGATGGTCTGTCCGGTAAAGGCAGAATATTTACCGCCATTTATTTCTATCTCTATTTTTGGCTTTGTTTCTCCAGGTTTTTTATTAGCGATTGTAGAATTTGTTTTTTTATCACTCATGTTTTTTTCATTCTTTGTTTATAATGACAGGTAAAATATCTAAGCCGTGCTAGTAGGTTATAATAGATTATTTTGTTAAAATTTACAAACTTTTAGGTGTCTAAAAACAGCTAAGCCTTAGTTGGACGGACCTCTAAACAATGAGGCAGGGTTTTGTTTTTAATTGTGTTAAGAGGTCCATTATTATAGAATGAATAGTTCATTTGTAATATAATTTGGTAGATGTGTTTTATGGGGAGTCTGATCTCAAGAGCTCGTCCGAGAACTGGATCTTGGCTTGTTGGACAATAAAATAGTAAGATGCAAGGCAAAGCATCACTGGGCGAAATAAGGTGAAATAATGTTTGAAAGCAAGAATAAACTTAAATATATATTAGTTGGTTTAAAGACACGCGGAGCAATATTATTATTGCTTGCGGCCCTTATCTTGTCCGGCGCAGTAGCAGGGTGCAACCTTTTTAACGGGGAAACAGCCGGCCCTGAGGAAGACCCGGCAGTAGAGGAAGAAACAGAGATCACGGAAGAAGAGGAGATTTCCGGAGATCTTATCACAACAATTACCCTCTGGGATTGTCTTGAGCCAAGGGAAAGAATGGCTTTTATGGAGAGCCGTGACAGTTTTGTTTCTTCATTCAGGGATATAAATATTGAGACAAGGCATTTCAGGAGCCAGGAAGAACTCCAGGATCAATTTGAAGCCGCAAGTCTTGCGGGAGCCGGACCGGAAATAATCCTTCTGGATCTTGATGGTGTGCAGCGTCTTGCTCCGTCGAATGTTACAAAAGAAATAGTAGACGAGGTTGATTATGCACTAATACTCGAAGGCTTAAGGGAAATATCTGCATATAATAATAAGAATTATATAGTTCCTTTTAGAAGCTATGATTTTTTAACATTCTATTATAATAAGGATTTTGTAGAAAAGCCGCCTTCAGATTTTGAGGAAGTCCTGGAATACGCACAAAATATAAACGAATCCGAGGATTTTGAAGAAGGTACTTATGGTTTTATATTAAATGAAAGTGAGGCGGACTGGATAATACCTTTTATAGGTGGTTATAATGGCTGGATAATAGACTATTCCATAAACTCATTGACCCTGGATTCACAGGCTACTCAATTAACATTGGAGTTTTTGGAGTATGCATACAGCCAGAGTCTGATACTTGAGGCCGGCATGGAATATGGTGAAATAAATGAGCTTTTTAAAAACGGCAGCGCTCATATGATAATAGACTACTATAGTGCTGCAGAAGAATATATTGAAGCAGAAGTAAATATCGGACTCTCAGAAATACCAAGGGTATGGGGAGGAACAAGATATCCCACACCTATGATCTCGGGGCTGGGTTTTATGATAAATACTAATACTTATGGAGTAGAGCTAGAGGCAGTAAGGGACTTCATAGATTTTATGCTGGCTGAAGAGATCCAGCTTGCATGGAATGGGAGCACATCAACCCTGCCGGTGCTTGAATCAATTGATGAGAACGAGGGTTTTGGGCAGGATATTATTTTAAATGCTGCATACGGGCAGGCAAAGATATGCAGGGGCAAACCTTATGAGCAGCTTTTAATGGTAATAAGAAATGCTATAAGTGACAATGTAGATAGTCTGCTTGCGGGAGATATATTGCCTGCAGATGCAGCATTAAAGATACAGGAAGATGCCATAAGGCTGAGATCCGGAACATTACCACTTAAGAAATCATCTGAAACGTAACAGGGACAGGAAATCCAGGAACCTGATGAAAATGATGAAGAATAATAATTAATATCTTATTAAATGGGGAAATATTTATGAAAGATAATGATCTGGAAAAACAGGATAAGAGGAAGTCATTTTTTATAAAGGGCTGCGTTTCAATAATAGCCGCAGCCATATTTGTCGTCATCGGTGCTCTTTTTATGCTTGGAACACTATCTGTTGTATATAGAGTATCTCCGGGAGAACTTTTATCCGGAAGGGCCGGTATTTTGGCAAGGAGCACAAAAGAAGATGCGCAAGCCGGTAACGGGCAGGACGGTCAAAAAGAAGAAGTAGAGAAACCGCGAGAAAGAATAGACCTGCCTGGTCTTGAAGAAAAGATCGGGGGAAAAGAATTTCTCCTTGAGGAATTTGATAATGCGGTAAGCAGGATCGTTGAAGAAGTAAGCCCTATGGTTGTAAATGTAAGGGTAAGGGGCATGCAGGAAAATCTTCTTGGTGAAGAGGTACTGGCGGAAGGTCTTGGTTCAGGAGTCATCTTTACAAGCGACGGTTATATTATTACAAATAATCATGTGGCTGGCGCCGCAGAAGAAATAATGGTCACCTTATTTGATGGGAAGGAATATCCCGCGGAGCTGATAGCAGGGGACCCCAATACTGATATAGCAGTTATAAAGATAGAAGCAGAAGGAATGCTGGAGGCAGCAAGCTTTATATCAATAGATGATATAAAAGTGGGAGAACTCGCCATAGCGGTAGGAAGCCCGTTTGGATTGCAGCAGACAGTCACGACCGGGGTAATAAGTGCAAAAGGCCGCGATATTACAATTTCTGCAGATACCCTTCCGATGGTCAATTTAATACAGACAGATGCTGCTATAAACCAGGGTAATAGCGGGGGTCCGCTAATAAATTCCACAGGACAGGTGATCGGGATCAATACACTTATTTTCTCTCCTTCTGGCGGAAGTGCAGGGATAGGTTTTTCGATACCCAGCGATACAGCAGTAAATATTGCTGAGCAGATCATTAATTATGGAAAAGCCAAGATCCCATATATTGGTGTGGAAATGGGGGACAATGAGACTGAAACTAGAGGTGTTTATATTGTAAATACCCTTGAAGGCTACCCAGCGCAGGAAGCAGGGATAAAGTCCGGGGATATAATAGTCGAGTTTGACGGAGCACCTGTTAGCACCCCATTTGAACTTTTTGCAGAGATACTTAAGAGAAATGTCGGACAGGAAGTGGATATCAGGATATCCCGGGATGGAAAATATATGACACTGGCACTCATCCTGGTAGAAGCACCATATACAGAAAATAATGAGGATACAGAACAGGGACAATAAAGGAATAATAGATTTTGGATATTGAGGATAGAAAACCAAGGGCAAGAACACCCGATGACAAGGAACTTGTAGCGCGCGCAAAAAAAGGCGACAAAGCAGCCTTTGAGGGTCTGGTAAAGATGTTTTCGAAATATGTCTATACCACTGCCTTTTTTATTTTAAGGGATTCCCATGAAGCAGAAGATGCGAGTCAGGAAGTCTTTGTCAAAGTATATTTATCTATTAAGGGATTCAGGGGTCTTTCAAGTTTTAAGACATGGATAAGAAAGCTAACGGTTAATACATGTATAGATAAACTGAGGCTACGGTCAAAACTTAAAGATAAAAAAGTCAGCCTTGATAAGATAACTGAAGAATATGAAGTAGTCTTTACGAGATTTTCACAAAATCTGGAAAAGAAGTTCTTCAGCCAGGAAGCTGTAAAAGATGTCTTAAAGATCGTAGTGGATATGGAAGAAAATTACAGGATCCCCCTGATCCTCAGGGATCTTCAGGATTATAGTTACAGGGAGATAGCAACATTAACCGGAAAGCCTATTGGCACAGTAAAGACAAATATTCACAGGGCAAGAAAGATCATAAAGGAAAAACTAAAGACTTATAAATAAATTTTGAATTGCTTTACGCCCGTTACAGAACTTTAAGCAAACTTTGATTCGGTGGGAATACTGAAACAAATAAATCCAAAATCAATCTAATATAATAGATAAAGGAAATGTTTTTACAAAAATTAAAATAGCATAGGGTTAAAGATAGCTAAAAACATAAAGGTCTAAATATGAGTGAAGTGAATAAATACCTAAAAATAGCAAAAGATGCAGTTATAGAGCCGGAAGACGGCATTGAAGTTAAAATAATCGACAGGATCTCCCGTATAAAAGAAAAAGACGAGAGCCTTCTTGATGAGAATTTCAAGAATTTTTTTGAAAAAAATAATTCAAGACCTTATCTTGTCGGAGAAAAGATAAAGGATCATCCGGGGACCTTTTCTTTTATGGTCATTGTCCTTTTTGGAATATTTGCAGTATTTGCCTATTTTCTAAATATGCTGATATCAGATAATAAGAGATCTGGTTAAAATGTATCTAAGAGCCTGCCCTGGAATTAGGACCTGAGCTTGCATTCTGATATTTTTATACAGACCAAGGCTTGAGGAAGAAGCGAAATGCTATCTTTTCCTGAAGAGTATTCTAAGGACAAGAAGAGCTATAAGTATTATCCAGAACCAGGGATTTACAAAAAGGTCCCGCAGAGGTTCATAACCCATACCCCCAAAAATTGTATCCAGGATATTTTCCAGCCATGCGTAAAACCTCTCAAAAAGCATTATAAAATTATCTTTTGTAAAAAAGCCCTTTATGAATTCCATGATCTTTAAATTGTATCGGTAATCACTACTTTTTGAAAGACTTAAAAGCAGCTAGTTTCTGTAAATTTTTATTGTTTAAATCTTACTCCCAAATTATAATCATTATTAATATTCATTTCTTAAAGGGAGGTGAGAGACTTTGAGTTACTTCAAACTCAAGGAAAGAAAAACTACCGTTAGGACAGAAATCGTTGCTGGAATTACCACATTCATGACCATGGCCTACATCATCTTCGTGAATCCGGCTATACTTTCTGCAGGCGGCGCTACCGGGATCCCCTTTGAAGCGGCGGTTATTGCGACATGCATCGGCGCGGGACTTATGAGTATGATCATGGGTCTTGTGACTAATACACCGTTCGCATTAGCTTCCGGAATGGGAATAAATGCGGTAGTCATCTTTACTATTGTCTTCGGCCTGGGGCTTTCATGGCAGCAGGCGATGGGCATCGTCGTGATCGAAGGCATCATCGTAACGATCTTTGTGCTCACGGGACTGAGAAGCATGATCATGCGGGCAATCCCAATGGGACTAAAGTATGCTATTGGAGTCGGTATTGGACTCTTTATAGCATTTATCGGTACCCAGCAGGGAGGATTTGTGGATATGAATCCGGTAACTGCTGTTACCCTGGGAGATTTTACGGCAAGTTATACCCAGCTTGCAGCTTTTGGTCTGGTCCTTACAACAATCCTTGTTGCGTTCCGGATAAAAGGCGGGATACTTCTGGGAATAGTAGGCACTGCTATTATTGGAATGATCTTCAGGGTAATACCGCTTCCAACACAGTTTGTAAGCGTTCCGACCAAAGAGAGTTTTGCCACATTTTTCCAGGCTGATATTGTAGGCGCTGTCTGGAGCAATGGAATGGTCAATGTTGCGGCACTTGTGATGGTATTTGCACTTTTTATGACTGACTTCTTTGATACTATGGGTACAGTTATCGGAGTCGGCGGGGAAGCCAAGCTTCTGGATAAAGATGGGGCGCTTCCCAATCTGAGAAGGGTTCTTCTTATAGACTCACTGGCCGCAGTAGCGGGCGGACTTTTTGGTGCAAGCTCCATCACTACTTATGTTGAGAGCGCATCGGGCGTGTCTGATGGAGGAAGGACCGGTATCATGCCGACAGTGACAGGATTTTTGTTCCTGGTCTCTATTTTCTTTGCTCCACTTATCGCTGTTGTGGGCGGAGGAGTTGTGAACGCTGATGGAGTATCTAAATATCCGGTAACAGCCGCCGCGCTGATAATCGTAGGATTTCTGATGATGACAGTGATGACAAAGATAGACTTTGCAGATTATGAGATCGGAATACCTGCATTTCTCACTATAATAATAATGCCTTTTACCTACAGCATATCTTATGGTATAGGCTTTGGTTTC
>CAZKVA010000074.1:0-8612 GCA_964556035.1 uncultured Actinomycetota bacterium | reverse complement strand
TCTTTCCTGACATCAGTGATGGCAGATCATAGTGTCTGGCAACAAAATTAAATCCGTGGATAGATTTTGAAGTAGTCTGAAGATCAAAATACTCTGAAGGATTTCTTGAAAGATCCAGTTTTACATACAATAAATCACTTTCGTTTCCGCTGGCCAGACCAAGTAAATACAATACTGGAAACTTCAATATAATTTGGCCGCCTCTTTGTTTTAGGGAAAGCTTTATTTGTCTGTACTGTAATTTCTTCTCAAAATATACTCTAATATGTTCCATTAATTCTCTTGAGTCAAAATCTTCCAGATAATCAAAATCCAGATCCTCGGATAGCCTTGGCAGATCAAAAAAATGCCTCAGGCATGTCCCGCCTGTGAAAATGAGATATTTATTATATTTCTTATGGGTATAAATATAATAGAGGACATATACCTGTAAAAACTCTTTCATCATACTGCGGATATAAATATCAGAAGCTCCTCTTACTCTTTCATCCGCTAATATTTTTTTCAACTCCTTGTTTATCATCACTCCAGCCTTATGCTCTGGCAATAATCTCAGAAAGCTTAATAAATTTCTTTATTTTTGTGATCTCGCAATAATATCTAAATTCATTAAAATCTTTCTTTTTAAACATATCCATATTCAATCTGAATGACTCCAGGATCTCTAGATCTATTTCCTTAATCCTTAATAATTTTAAATATAACCAGTCAAAAAGCGCCTTTGCCTTTGTAGCCTCTTTTATAAGGTATCCATCTTTTTCAAGTATCTCAAATCCCGTAAATAGATCCTCCTTGACATTCTTGTATATAAAACATCCCAGATCATTTTTATAGGACCTGCCGGATTTACTGTTTATTGATGTTATAGCAAAAACAGACTCTGACAAGACGCTGTATTTTTGCAATACATATTCAAGGCTAAGATATGACGGCATGCGTAATTTGTTTGCAATAAACTCTATATAGCTTTTTTTATACTGATTTTTTTCATAATAGATTGAAGTGACATAAAATCCCTTTTTTAATTGTATCAATATACTATTTCTTATCCACCTGTTTATATTTTCAGAAAGACTGTTTGGTTTTATATCTATGTATTGAGAAATAGAATTTCTATCAAAATAGCTTAGATTTTCTAAATATTTTATTTTATTTACTTGTTTCATAATTAATATATATTATATATTAATAGTGAAATAAGTCAAGTTTGAGAAATGTAAGAAAAATTATGATCAAACAATTAATCTCTTTTAAGAACTGCCCCCTACCTCATATACATGCCGCCATTTATATCAAGTGTAGCTCCTGTAATATAGCCTGCTTCATCACTTGCAAAAAAGACAACTGCAGCTCTTATGGTCATTCTTAGATCACATATATTGGCGACAAATTGGGAATCCAGTGATTTTACCTGGGCTCCCTTATGAGGGATGATTGTTACCAAGCCTTCTCCCTACAGTTGCTGCAGAGCTTCCCTTATTGGCATCTGGCTGATACCGAACCTCTGTGTAAGGTCACTCATCTTGAGCTGCTGGCTTGGTTTGAATTCACCATTTATTATTGCAGATCTGAGACTGTCGGTTACCCTGGCATATATCGTATTACTCAAGGAATTCATTTTTTCTTTGTTCATATATTTATCCTTTGCGAAAGCAGTACCTTCTACTCTAATTCCACTTCCCGGTCCTTGAAGATGAGCCGATTGATCTTTGCAACTATCACTGAGTCGATCGGTTTCTCATGGGTCTCTTCAGTGGCCCTTGATGAAGTACCACAGGTCACCATTACTACCTCATCATTCCCCACCCCGATAAGATCAGCGGAGATATAGAAATTATCATCATATGTGCCGTCTATATTCATCTCCTGAACGACCAGAAGTTTAAAACCTTCATAGGAGCTGTCTTTTATCACTGATACGGCATTTCCTATTACTCTACCTATTATCATCCGGAGCCTCCTTTTCGATATCCAGAGAGTCGATAATTGCAGTTATCGAGCAATCAACAGGTACCATATGATCATCAAAGGCCCAGGTCGCCTGGAAACTTGTTTCAAATGCAACTATTTCATCAATACCTACACCCAGGGGATCGGCAGCAAAAAACGGCCTGCCCTCCGGCTTACCGGTTTCAATATTGATCACCTGGAGTATCTTTATGTCTTTTCCCTCTAGTGAAGGATGCATGAATTCTGAATAAGTTTTTCCTATTACTTTTGCACTGTTCATAATAAAGAATTATATTTAGGATCAATATTTATATTTTCAACTTTTGCTGTTATGGCACAGTCGATCGGCATATCTGTATTTCCTTCCACTTTCCTGGCCCCGCTGCCGTTTACCATCAGGACTATATCTCCCTTTCCCAATCCCAATCTATTTTCAATGGCTACTACCTGCTGGTCTTTTTCAGTCAGGTCCAGATTAAGAAGCTTTACAATATATATCCTGGTAGCATTGATCCTGGAGGCCTTCACACTGCATACCAGCTCTTTTATTATTTTTCCAAGAGTCAAATAAAATTCTCCTTTAAATCTCCAGATTGTCAATTCTTGCGATTATTGATGCGTCCGTATGTGTAGGTTCGGTGATCTCGGTAAACCTCGAACCACTGCCGCCAGTGATTATCACCATATCTTCACTGCCCACTCCTATAGGATCGATCGCAACCACATAATCTTCTTTTAGCTTCAGGTCGCCGTCCAATAATTGGACCAGGAATAGTTTGACCGGCTTCAGTTCGTCGATCTTCGATACGGAAGTAATGCTTCCTACTACCTTGCCTATTTCCATAAAACACCTATATTAGATTAATATCTTCCACTTTTGCAACAATACAGAACCTTATAGGGATATCCTCTTTACCATCATGCATCTGGGCTATCGATATCTCGTCCTCGGCTATCAGGACCTTCTCCCCAAAACCGACACCTACGATGTCTTCTACTATTGAATAATTTCCGGTCCACCTGCCGTCAGGTTGGACTAATTTTACTATTTTAAATTTAGCTTTTTTTATGGATTCAACCCTGACGGTGCATACAGCTGAACCTATTACTTCTGCTAATAACATTGTCCTCTTTACAGTTTCAATTTTAGTAAAGACCTGATTATTATACATTAAATACTTATTCCGTGCAGTAGTTTAATCTGCAACTTATTAGTTATTTGATGACCCACTTAGAAAAAGCAATATGATTATCTCTATATCAACCGGTTTTTATTTAATGGCGAAATAATAAATCTCCACATCGTCTTAACATTCGTAAGCCATGCTATGAGTGTATTATTTTTAGTATTTGCAAGTATCCTTGGGATAAAAAAACTTGCTACAGTCTCTGGCCTGTCACCAAGAGCATTGAAAATAAATTTAAAACTTTTATTCTCTATTACAGGAGACTTTTCTCCATCAGGTGACCTGGTGATGAAGTCAGTCAGCATCATACCTGGAGATAGCCGTCCTACCATAACTGGCGTACCTTTTAGTTCCCTCGCCAGGCCCTTAGTAAAATATCTAAGTGCTCTCTTTGATGTACCATAGAGTATCGTCCTCTCCTGTATCATACCATTGGATCCCAGGCCCTCCATATTCCATATCTGTCCGCTACCCTGTACAAGCATATTTTTTGAAGCGATCTGGGAACCATAGATCATCCCCTTTATATTTGTATCGATTAGCGCATCTACATAATTGCTTTTAGTTTTATAGCAATACTCGTAGGGGCAGTTCTGCCCTGCATTATTGATCCAGATATCAATACGTCCCCATTTTTCTTTCGATTGTCTCCAGAGTCCTTCCACCTCATTTACTTTGCTTACATCACAGGAAACATATAGTATCTGTTCCATGAAACTGCTGAGCTCTTTTTTAAGTTTTTCTGAAAGCTTACTGCCTCTTCCGGATATGGTGACCTTGCAGCCGGCTCTTAAAAATTCCTTTGCCATGCAAAGTCCGATTCCTCTTGTACTTCCGGTGATCACAATATTTTTCATATAAATACCTTAATTCTTTTCATGCTATTTATATAGTTTTTTATAGCCCGGCAAATAACCAGCATTATCCAGTATTACTCTACTATTATCCCAAAATATTTTAAAGCTTTTTTAATTATAATTCCCTGTTGCCTCATAAATATATCAGAAGACTTTGGATGAAATAACTTTTACTTTTTCAGGTAGGTGTGCTTTTTTAATATATGTTTTTATATCACTGTCACCAAGCTTAATATCTGGTGCTATCTCGCTTAAGGGAAGTAGAACAAATCTCCTCCCGGAGATCCCGGGGTGAGGTATCTGAAGGATATCCGATTCAATTTTTTCACTGCCAAAATACAATATATCTATATCAATGGGCCGGGGTCCATATCTTGTGCCGCCTTTTTTTCTTCCAATTTTATATTCGATTGCCTTTATAAACCCTAAAAGCTCAAATGGTCCCAGATTGCTGATACTGACCCTTATTGCAAGATTATAGAAGCTTCCCTGGTCCTTTACATACATCGGTTCTGTCTCATAGATAGAAGACACGGCATCAATATTTATTTCCGGATTATCACCCAAAAGTTCTATGGCCCTTTTTAGATTTAATTTCCTGTTTCCTGTATTTGAACCAAGTGAAAGATATGCCTCGTTTATATTATTTGACCCGGCACCTACTGAATTGTCAGATTTTTTGTCCACGGTTTTAACCGATCGAAAAATGCCTCTGTTAAGAATATATTCTATCCCGACAGTATCAATTTTTTCGTCGATCGGAGGAGAAGGTTTTTCAATTTTTACTATTACTCTTTCCACCAGGTCCGACATCTCCATTATCCTTTTTGCAAGTACCTGGCAAAAGGTCTCCAGGAGGTCAAACTTTTTACTCTTATTTATTTTTTTGATTTCCCTTATTACATCCGAATAGTTCAGGGTGTTCTCCAGCTTATCCCTGCCAGAATAATCTGAGTTCTCTATGTGGATCTCAATATTAAACAGAAAGTACTGGCCATCCTTCTTCTCGTAATCTCTTACTCCATGATAGCCATATAGTTTTAAATTTTTTATAAGTATCTTTAGCATGAAACACCTAAAATCCGGACATTATGGCCCGGGCTATCTTTACCGATCTCACAGTTTCGGCTACATCATGGACCCTTAAAATATTTGCTCCATTAATCACTGACCATACTGCTGCTGCAAGGCTGCCCTCAAGTCTATCTTCTACAGGAAGATCAAGGACCGCGCCAATGAATGCTTTCCGGGAAGCTCCTATCATTATCGGATATCCCATAGAACTGAATTCACTGATCTTGTTTAAAATACTTAGATTATGATCCAGGGTCTTTCCAAATCCCAGGCCAGGGTCCAGCACTATCTTATCCGGGGATATCCCGGCATCTATTGCCGCACTTGCTTTACCATCAAGGTATTCATATATCTCATCAATAGCATTATCATATTGCGGATTTTTCTGCATACTCTCCGGTTTCTCCTGCATATGCATAAGTGTCACTGATGCTCCTTTATCAGCGACTATACCCGCCATATTCTTATCCATCGTAAAAGCACTAATATCATTTACCATATGAGCCCCGGCTAAAATAGCTTCTAAAGCAATTTCTGACCTGTAGGTATCAATAGATACCAGGGTGTCAAAATTATTACTTACAGATTCCACAACCGGTATGGTCCTCTCAAGCTCCTCCTCCAGACTAATGGGTTTAGATCCCGGTCTTGAAGACATCCCTCCAATATCTATGATATCTGCACCATCTGCAATCATCTCACTTATCCGTTTTACTGCCTGATCCTTATGATTATATTTTCCTCCATCATAAAATGAATCAGGGGTAACATTTATTATCCCCATTACCAATGTATGCGATATCAGGTCAAACTTTTTCTTTCCTATGCTAAAACTTTTCTTATCATGGTTATTTTTATAATCCTTAAGAAAGACCTCCAATTCATCAGCAAGACCTTTAAGTCCAAACGGCTGCATCCGCAGTTTTAGGATCAAGCTTTCAAAACTTTTTTTCTCACCCTCGATTATTACATCCGTTGTTTCCTTAGTTTTAAAAAGAGTATCCCTTGAAGTGACTACATCTCCTCCCCTGGCAAGCATCTCCTGCTTCAATATATTTATTGCAAGCACCTTTAGTCCCTTTACTTTTACTGCCAGTGGAAAGATTTTTTCTACCATTATCTTCTGGCCGACTACTGTGGAACCGATCTTTTCGAATTCAGACATTCCCTCTGCCCGGTTTTTAATATCAAGCGCCCTTATCTTGTATTTCATAATAACCCTATACCGGCAATTTCCTATTTACCATTATAAATAAGTGAAAGCACTTCCGACCTGGAAGCCGGATTATTCCTGAAAAGTCCCCTTACTGCAGAAGTAACAGTAAGTGTATTTGGTTTTTTAACTCCGCGCATACTCATACATAGATGTTCGGCATCAATGATCACCATTACTCCTCTGGGTTTTAATTTTTCCATAATAGTATCAGCAATTATGCTTGTCATCCTTTCCTGTATTTGTGGTCTTTTTGCCACAACTTCTAAAACTCTTGTAAGTTTTGATAAACCGATCACCTTCCCTGATTTATTTGGAGCATATGCAATATGGGCCTTTCCCACAAAAGGTACCAGGTGGTGTTCACAGATCGAATAAAAAGAAATATCCTTCACCAGTATGATCTCATCATGGTTTTCGTCAAACATCGGACCAAGTTCGTTTGCAGGATCAACACCTATCCCGCTAAAGATCTCCTCATACATGTCTGCTACTCTTTTCGGGGTACCTCTAAGTCCTTCTCTATTAATGTCCTCACCAACACCTTCCAGTATCATCTTTACACCTTCGGCTATCATTTTTTTATCCACAATAATCTCCCATATCCTCCTGTTCAATAAAAAATCTTCCAGCATCAAAGATAAGCATCATGTATTTTACATTCTTATCTTAAACTTCAATACTGAAAGATTATTATATCTATTTTTTCTTTAACTTTGTCCTGGTAACTCTTGTGGCCCTGGTCTTAGTCGCACTCTTTGCTGTACTGCTGCCTGCCGCAACTGCAGCCTTTTTCTTGCTTTCAACTTTTTTAACCTTGGGCACCTTCTTAGTCTCAACCTTTGCCAGGATCTTAAGTACCTCATCCCTGGAAAGAGTTTCTTTTTCAATAAGAACCTTTGCAAGTTTTGATAATATTGCCTTATTGTCCTTAAGTATCTTTCTGGCCTTTTCATAGCTTGAAGTAATTATATTATGAGTCTCTTCATCAATAGCTGCCGCTATACTATCACTATAATGCGGTCTTGATGAGATATCCTTACCTAAAAATACTTCATCCTCTTCACCTTGGAAAGTTACGGGACCAAGCTTCTCACTCATACCGTATTCTGTGATCATCTTTCTTGTTATCTTTGTGGCCCTCTCAAGATCGTTCTGGGCTCCGGAAGTTATATCAGAAAAGTTCATCTCTTCACTGACTCTTCCTCCCAGAAGCTGGGTTATATTATCCAGAAGCTCATTTTTTGATTTCAGGAACCTATCCTCTTCAGGAAGAGTTATGACATAGCCAAGCGCCCTTCCCCTGGAAATGATAGATATCTTGTGTATCGGGTCCGTATATGGAAGAATATATGAAAGAAGGGCATGACCCGATTCATGGAATGCTATTATCTTCTTCTCTTCTTCAGATATGACTCTCGATTTTTTCTCGGGTCCTGCTATCACTCTCTCCACGGCTTCCTCTATTTCAAACATGGATATTTTCTTTTTATTATGTCTTGCTGCAAGAAGTGACGCCTCATTAAAGAGATTGGCAAGATCAGCCCCAGTAAAACCGGGTGTCTGCTTGGCAATGGTCTTTAAGTTTATTGACTTATCCAGGGGCTTTCCCCTTGCATGTATTTTAAGTATTTGTTCCCTTCCAGGCAAATCGGGCCTATCGACTACTATCTGGCGGTCAAACCTTCCAGGCCTTAGAAGAGCAGGGTCCAGGATGTCGGGCCTATTAGTTGCGGCAATAAGTATGACTGTACTGTCCTGGTGAAACCCGTCCATCTCTACAAGTATCTGGTTTAAGGTCTGCTCTCTTTCATCATGTCCGCCACCCAGGCCTGCACCACGGTGTCTTCCTACCGCATCGATCTCATCCATAAATATTATTGAAGGCTGGCTTGCCCTTGCCTGGTTAAATAGGTCCCTTACCCTTGAGGCACCTACACCGACAAACATCTCAACAAATTCAGAACCGCTTATTGAGAAGAACGGTACCCCTGCTTCACCTGCTACCGCCCTTGCAAGCAGTGTCTTCCCGGTCCCCGGAGGACCATATAATAATACTCCTTTTGGGATCTTTGCACCCATAGCTTTAAACTTACTGGGGTTTTCCAGGAATTCTTCTATTTCCCTTAGCTCCTCAACAGCTTCATCGACTCCTGCAACATCCTTAAATGTTACTCTTTCTTTATCTTTGGTAGCAAGTTTTGCCTTGCTCTTGCCAAACTGCATTACTTTAGATCCCCCGCCCTGAAGCTGATTCATCATAAAGAATATAAGACCAAACATTATAATAAACGGGATCGCGCTTATAAGTATTTGCAGCCATACAGATTG
>CAZKVA010000073.1:0-8655 GCA_964556035.1 uncultured Actinomycetota bacterium | reverse complement strand
TTGCTGACCTGGCTAAAATTCAAAAAATTCCTTTTTATTATCTACTTTTTAATAGTCTTCATCTTGTCAAGCTGTTCGGCCAGCACTGCTTTTACCTGCACGGCCTGCATCAATCTGTCTTTTTCTTTGGTGATTATCTCTTGCGGAGCCTTCTTCATGAATTGAGGATTCTCAAGTTTTTTCTTGCTGCCAGCCATCCCGGCCTCTATTTTAGCCATCTCATCTGAGATTCTCTTTATTTCAAGGTCTATGTCTACAGCATCGAGAATATATATGTAGATATCGGTACTTCCTGTGGTAGTCTTTATATATCCTTTCCCGTCTCCGGCGTCCCTGAACTCTATTTTGTCTACCCTGGCAAGACTGCGGATATATTTAATATTGGCAGATACTGTCTTGCTGATATCATCTTCTTCAATATCCAGGCATATATTCACTTTGCTGCCCGGGTTTATCTTAAGTTCGGATCTTACCTTCCTGACTTCGCTTATGATGTCAAAAACTAAAAGAATGGCATTTTCAGTTTCCTTATCGGTAAATAACTTATCAGACTGCGGATATTTCCCTATCATTATGCTTTCACCCTGATGCGGGATAGCCTGCCATATCCTTTCAGTTATATGAGGCATGAAAGGATGCAGGGCTTTAAGATATTTCTCAAGCACAAACCACAGGACGAACTGACATACTTCCCTGTCCCTGTCTTTTCCATCCGAGGAGTCATAAAGCCTGACCTTTGAAGACTCGAGATACCAATCACAGAACTCACTCCAGAAGAAATCATACAGGGATCTGGACGCTCCGGAAAAATTAAATTTTGAAAGGTTTTTTTCTACATCTTCTATAGTAAAATTCAGGCGTGATATGATCCACCTGTCCCAAAGAGTAAGCTCCATGTCCAGGATACTTTTAGCCTGGACATCATTACCGGCGAACCGGCTTTCCATCTTGTCGTGGCCGGTATCTCCGATCGCAGAGATCACAAACTTGGATGCATTCCAGATCTTATTGGCAAAATTCCTTGTCCCATCGATCTTTTCATCTCCAAGCAGAAGGTTTCTTCCCGGTGTAGTGAGAGAAGTCAATGTGAACCTTAATACATCAGCACCATTTTTATCAATTATTACCATTGGGTCCACGGCATTGCCCTTTGATTTACTCATCTTCTGCCCGGTAGGATCATTCACAAGAGGATTTATGAATACCTGCCTAAAAGGCACCTCATCCATAAAATGAAGGGCCATCATGATCATCCTGGCCACCCAGAAAAATATGATATCATGCGCTGTTATAAGTACATCTGTCGGGAAAAAATGCTCAAGATCTTTGGTCTTTTGGGGCCACCCCAAAGTTGCAAAAGGCCAGAGACATGAGCTAAACCATGTATCCAGGACATCTTCATCCTGTTTTAGTTTGCTGCCGCCACATTTAGTGCACAATTCCGGTCGGGTCGCGCTTACTATCATCTTCCCGCATGAACTGCAGTACCATACAGGTATTCTATGCCCCCACCACAATTGCCTGGAAATACACCAGTCCCTGATATTCTCCATCCATTCAAAATATATTTTTTCCCATTTATGGGGAATTATTTTTACCCTGCCATCACGCACGGCCTCGATAGCAGGAGCGGCAAGTTTTTTCATCGCCACAAACCACTGCATGGAAACTCTCGGCTCCACGATCGTATCACATCTGGAACATGTACCAACAGATGAGGTGTGATCCTTCTTACCCAGATAATATCCGCCTGACTTGAGGTCTTCCAGTACCTTTTTCCTGGCCTTGTACCGGTCCATACCTGCATACTTGCCGGCATTGGAGTTGAGCACTGCGTCTTCATCCATTATATTTATCTCTTCGAGATCATGTCTTTTGCCTATCTCAAAATCATTTGGATCATGGGCAGGAGTGACCTTTACCGCTCCGCTTCCAAACTCCATATCAACATAATCGTCTTCTATTATGGGAATGGTCCTCTCAACCAGGGGAAGGAAGACCAGGCGCTCTTTTAGCTTTTTATATCTGCTGTCCCCCGGATTTACTGCAACCGCAGTGTCGCCAAGCATCGTCTCGGGCCTTGTAGTGGATACTATTATATATTCTTCATTACCAGGCTTTCCGGTTGCAGGATCTATAAGGGGATACTTTATATCCCACAGATCTCCTGCCTTGTCCTGATGTTCCACTTCAATATCAGATATTGCAGTACGACATCTGGGACACCAGTTTGTCATATAATTTCCACGGTATATAAGTCCCTCATTATAGAGGGATATAAATTCAGTTGTAACGGAATCTACATAATCATCATCGAATGTAAATCTCTGGCGGTCCCAGTCGCAGGAACACCCGAGGGCCTTTAACTGGGATATTATCCTGCTTCCATATTCATCTTTCCATTTCCATACTTCCTCAATAAACTTCTCCCTGCCCAGGCTATGTCTGTCAGTACCCTTCAGTGCAAGGGATTTCTCCACAACATTCTGTGTTGCGATGCCAGCATGATCGGTGCCGGGGATCCATGTAGTATTAAGGCCCTTCATCCTTCTATACCTGATGATCACGTCCTGGAGTGTATTATTAAGAGCATGCCCAACATGCAGGAATCCAGTCACATTTGGAGGCGGGATGACCATACTAAAAGGAGTCTTTGACTGATCCGGTTCTGCATGAAAATAATTTTTTTCCTGCCAAAAACCATATATTTTATTTTCAAAGCTTAATGGATCGTATTTGCCTTCGATTTTATCAACCATATCAAGCAGACTTTTCTTCACCTTTAGGGTATTTGCTTCCTTCTGAATCAATAAATAATTTTGGTTCTATTTTATTTTCTACTACTTCCCTTGTGATGGTGCATTTCTTTATATCTTTTCTATTTGGTATCTCAAACATTATTCCCAGCATTATTTCTTCCATTATGGCCCTAAGTCCCCTGGCTCCGGTACCGAGCCTTAATGCCTTATTGGCTATAGCCTTCAGGGAATTATCAGAAAATTCCAGCTCTACACCATCCATCTTAAACATCTTTTTATATTGCTTTATAAGTGAGTTCTTTGGTTCTACAAGTATAGTCACAAGATCCTCTTTGCTAAGATTTGCCAGCGTAGAAAACACAGGAAGTCTTCCGATAAGCTCAGGTATCAGACCATATTTCAGGAGGTCCTCAGGCATCACATTCGGTAGAAGCGTATCGCTCCTTTCAGATTTTGAAGGGATCTTTTCCGATATGAAACCTACTCTTTTCCGGTTCAGCCTTGTCTCAATAATGCTGTCAAGCCCGCCAAAAGAGCCTCCGCAAATAAATAAAATATTGGAAGTATTTATCTGCATAAAATCCTGGTGAGGGTGTTTTCTTCCGCCCTGTGGAGGTACATTTGCATCTGTCCCTTCAAGTATTTTCAGCAATGCCTGCTGGACACCTTCTCCGGATACATCCCTCGTTATTGATGGATTATCTGATTTTCTGCTGATCTTATCTATCTCATCAAGGTAGATTATTCCTGTCTCAGCCTTCTTAATATCAAAATCAGCAGTCTGGATAAGTTTTAGGAGTATATTTTCAACATCCTCTCCTACATAGCCAGCTTCCGTAAGTGAAGTAGCATCTGCAATGCAGAACGGGACATTTAATATTCTGGCCAGCGTCTGGGCCAAAAGTGTCTTGCCGCAGCCAGTTGGGCCCAAAAGCAAAATATTACTCTTTTGGAGCTCTATATCATCTTTCTGGGCTCTATCCTCATACCTCACTCTTTTATAATGATTATATACTGCTACAGAAAGGACCTTTTTTGCCTTCTGCTGTCCTACCACATATTCATTTAAGATATTATATATCTCTTTTGGTTTCGGAAGATTCTCAAAGCTCAATTCCTTATCTTCCTTAAGTTCTTCATCGATTATCTCATTGCACAGGTCTATACACTCATTACATACATATACTCCAGGTCCTGCAATAAGTTTTTTTACCTGTTTCTGTGACTTTCCACAAAAAGAACATTTTAAAAAATCATCCTTATTTTTTTTTTCACTGGACAAGTTAGATACACCCTCCCATATTATTTTTTATATATTACCTCATCGATTATACCGTATTTTTGTGCTTCAACTGCATCAAGGATAAAGTCTCTTTCGGTATCCTTTTCGACTTTAGTGATATCCTGGCCGGTATGTTTTGATATCACTTCATTGAGCATCTGTCTTATCCTGACCATCTCTTTAGCATGGATCTCTACATCAATAGTCGTACCCGAGACTCCTCCAGAAGGCTGGTGAAGCATCACTCTTGAATTCGGAAGTGAAAATCTCTTCTTCTTCTCACCTGCAAGCAGAAGTACCGCAGCAGCACTTGCAGCCTGGCCGATGCATATGGTAGATACAGGTGATTTAATAAATTGTATGGTATCATAAACTGCCATGGCCGCTGTGACTACTCCACCGGGACTATTAATATACAGCTGGATATCCTTCTCAGGATCCTCTGCTTCCAGATGAAGCATCTGTGCCATTATAAGGTTTGCAATATTATCATCTACGGCTGCACCTAAAAAGATTATTCTTTCCTTTAACAGCCTGGAATAGATATCAAAAGATCTCTCACCTCTGCTAGTCTGTTCTACGACCATCGGTATAAGGTAATTTCCTGTGATCCTCTCATTCATTTTTATCATCATCCTCTATTTTGTCTTCACTTTTTGGTTCTTTTGAATCCGGGGTCCAGAGGGCTTCTTTTTCTTTCTTAGCCTTTTCTTCCTCCGGGGTCCAGATCTTTTTCTTATCATCAATCTTATCAGCTTTTGGTGCTTCTTCAATAACTTTTACATTCTGCTCAAGCTGACCCAGAAGCTTCTTTCTTCTTACTGTCTCACTTATCTGCATCTCCGCTTCAGGCTTCTCGAAGTATTCTGATATTTTCTTCTTCTCTTCATCCTTATTATATCTTGAGAGCATCTCTTTCTTTTCCTTTGCTATCTCTTCCGCTGTAGCTTTGATACTTGAAGCCTCACTCTTTTCCAGCGCAGTGAAGATAAGATATTCCTTTACTTCTC
This sequence comes from uncultured Actinomycetota bacterium, assembly GCA_964556035.1. Taxonomy (GTDB): domain Bacteria; phylum Actinomycetota; class Humimicrobiia; order Humimicrobiales; family Humimicrobiaceae; genus M55B120. Next base: position 3,604 of record CAZKVA010000073.1, on the reverse strand, counting down.
TCTCAGCCCTTTCCCTTATCTGTGAATTGAATTTCTCTTCAGTAATATTTAAGGCCTTTATATAATTCTGTTTGCTCATCTTCTGCTTACTTAGACCTTCATTGACTTCTGATTCTATCCTCCCTACACGGCTCTCGATCATCGGGGCAGGGATCTCATCTTTCATATTTTTTACAATATGCTCAATTATCTGGCCAATTATCTGGGACTGCCTTTGACCTTTTTTCTGTTCTTCAAGTCTTTGCCTGAACTCACTTGTAAAATCCTCAACCTTCTCATATTCTCCAAGAATTTTTATGAACCCCTTATCAAGTTCCGGAAGTACTCTCTTCTTGATCTCTTTGACCAATATATCAAAATCAGCTTTTTTACCTGTAATATCTGCTTTCTCAATATTTTCAGGAAGCAGGAGTGATATCTGCTTCTTTTCACCTTTTTTCATTCCGGCAATACTGGTCTCAAATTCAGGAAAAAGGGTCTTTGAGCCCAGTTCCAGTGAATAATCCTGTGCACTTCCCCCTTCAAATTCCTTACCCTCGATCTTGCCGTTAAAATCTATGTTTACAAAATCTCCTTCGGTAGCAACTTTATCATCTTCAACCGGCTCAAGAGTCGCATAATTTTTCCTTATATTATCTATCTGCTGCTGGAGCTCCTCATCGCTTACTCCTGCTGGAGAGGCATTTACTTTTATTCCCCTATATTTTGGAAGTTTTATCTCCGGTTCCAGCTCGATCTCGGCTTCAAACCCGAGTGATTTATCCTCTTCCATCAAGGTTATATTGATTTTAGGATAGTCAATAGGTTTATACCCTGTCTCGTCTATTATTTTCGGATAAAGCTCTGATATGGAACGGCTCGCAGCTTCCTGCAGGACATATGGTTTTCCAAAATTAGAATCAATGACCTGTTGTGGTATTTTGCCTTTTCTAAAACCAGGTATATTTGCTTTTTTTGCTATTTCTTTATAGGCATTGCCTATCTGCTTTTTATAATAACTATTGGATACTTCTAATTCCAATTTTGCCCTGTTATTATCAATCTTTTTATTGCTCTTGATCTTGTAACTCAAAAATCCTCCCTTTACAGCACGCAGTAGTGCCTTTAAACATTAAGAAACATATTATAATAGAAATAGGATAAAATTCAATCAAACAAAAGGGTTTATTCCAGTATGCCGATTCCTGCAGAAGCATAGGTCAGAACCCTCCAATTAGACTTAAGCTTTGAGAGCCATTTTTTGGTATCTATAGCTTTGAAGCTTTCTGCCCTGACTATTTCCTCATTGATATTACACTGCTCCATACCATTCCTGTCTCCAGCTTCCTTATAATCATTGTAAAGAAGCTTATTGGCCGCAAGTATTTTTTCCTCCAGATCTTCTCCTAAAAAAAGACCGGGGTAAGGCATTAACTCATCCCTGCTTACTCCATTTAAATGACTGTGGTCCGATACCTTTTTATTCTCGTATAAGAATCTTTTAATATCTTCCCTGAAACTTAGCCATTGCGGATTTTTTTTAGATGGCGGAAGATGCATTATGGAAAGAGTGTTATCCAGCCAAAATCCTACACCGCTTATCCGTGTATTTATAAGAAAGTCAATATCTTCGCCCCTGGTGATCAAAGGGTCAAAAGGTACATTTGCCAGTAGTTCCCTATGGATCACCATATTTCCACCAAAAACAAAGGGAGTCAGTTTTAATCTGGGACCTTTACCGATGATCTGGCTAAAGGCCCGATTCATCGCAAACACATTGTTCCAGTACTTCTTCTTCCACAAAGGTACACCGGCTTCATCTAATTTATATTTCCCATCACTGTTAATATAATATCCAGCTACAGCCAGTATTTTTTCTCCCTCAGTCTCTGTGCCCACGAACTTAACTGCTTTGTCAATAAACTTACTATCTGCAAAGACTTCATCATCATCGATGAAGATGACTAGCTCGCTGCCATTTAAGATCCCTGCAAGGGAACACATATTCCTTACCGAAGAGTAATTATCAAGATTTATCAGGGCGCAAGCATCATCAGGGACGTCCTCATCAAGTAGCTTTTGCTTTATTTTACTCAAATTACCTTGATGAATAAGACTTATATCGATCTTTTCTTTAAAGGGGGCGCAGATCTCTTTGACCCTGTCCAGCACTTCATTCTCAATACTATTTAATGTTGCTGCTATGATCAGCACTACTGAAAAATCATTTCTGTTTAGTATTTGCATGCTTTCCAGGACTCTTCCAAGCGTACCTTCCTGGTCAAGGGGGGTGGCGTGGTCAAATATTTTATCTTCTTTTAGGTCAACATTTTCGGGAGGACCCCAATATGTAGGAATGACTATGGTCTTTTTTTGCAAAAACCCCTCCAGGGTATATTAAAAAATATAACTTGATTTATTAGTATATGCTAATTATATAAGCTGCAATTATATAATTCTATAATTATTTGGTATTTATGCAGGATCTACCCCTGCTAGATCATTTATCAAAATAAATCCTTTTCATATCAGGTAACTCCAAAGTGTAATAATGCACCCATAAATATGCATGATTGAATAATGCAGAGATAAGCGCGGCTTTGGATGCAAATATAAAAGCGGGGGTCCAGATTATCATTGCTGCAAAAATATACATGGCATTGGATGTATATTTAAAGATCCCTTCACACACCGGACCAAGTTGCCGGTATGAAGGATCAAAATGATCGATACCCAATGCCCGGTTTAAGGTAAAATATTTTTTTACGGAATAAAAAGTATAAATCACTGGTATCAGGATCACAGCTGTTAGCGTCCAGCCTAAAACCGGATCTATATTCCAGGTACCGCGATTGGCATATCCAAGTATAAAAACGAACAAAAAACGGGAGATAAACAGAATCATAAATAATATTGCCCAGATCAAAAATGCCCGTTTGCCGAACCACCTGCTTATTAATTTGAGATGCAGCTCTGTCCTCCAAACGAACCAGACACAGAATTGATGAATAATGGCTATACCGATTGACAGCCAGAACCAAAAAATTGTATCAGGTCCCCAGAGCCTACCGTCATATGCTCCGGGCCAATTCATAAAATAAACAATAATGGCCAGGAGGGCGAATAAGCCAAGACAGTTATAAATTTGTTTCTCAAATAGTAATTTGAAGGTTTTCATATATTTATTTTCTCAGCTTGCTATATTGTGAAATATTATATAATTTTCATTATATAATAGAAATATTTAAGATTTATTCTTTTATGTTGGAAAGTATTCTTTGTTGATTATGGTTAAAACGGCTGCCAAATTAAATGTCTAAGAAGATAAATGGATCCCCTTAGCTATTTAATTAGATCTTTTAGTCCTGACTACTTATTTATCCTTCTTCTTTCCATTATTACTCTTCTCTTTGTCTTTTCCTTTTCCATTACCTTTTTCATCATCGTCTTCATCTTCCAACACTACATCTTCTTCTGGTTCTGGGTCTGTTTCTTCTACGGTAATCTCGGGATCAGGGCTGTAGCCTTTATCTTTCTTGAAATGCGCATGTATGGTCAGATTCTTCTTATTAAAACTTTCAAGATACGGAAGTATATCTTCAGTTGCTTCAATTTTGATATTTCC
>CAZKVA010000072.1:0-9072 GCA_964556035.1 uncultured Actinomycetota bacterium | reverse complement strand
TTCACCAATAGTCGTAAGTGCAACTTCATTTACAGTCCCGATCTGCCTATCCTCAGTAGTATATTCTCCAGAACCTTCAATGATCGCTGATTCAATAGATTCCCTTGTGGTTCTGAATACCTGGGTCAGTGGGCAGATTTTACAGGAAGTAACCGCAATCATAAGGAAGAAAATGATAATAAGTACGATAGCCGATCCTACTTTTAAAAAATGTATAGGATGTTTTCTTATTCTCTTTGACATAAAGTACCCTTCCTTTATCAAGATATTTGTCTACCGATTTTATTAAGTTTACAGTTTCTGGCATATAACAAATTATGGTCCCATAAATTTTATTATAACCTAACTAAAATAAGCACTCAATCAAATAACTCAAATCTGGAATTGAATATATTTTGACCTTTCCGGAGCTGGATATATAATGTTTATAAACTGATTTAGCATTTCCGGAGGATAAAGGGGTGAAGTAGAAGTGGCAAAGCAGGATATCGGCCTTATCGGCCTTGCAGTCATGGGACAGAGCCTTGTTCTTAATATGGAGTCAAAAGGTTATTCTGTAGCAGCATATAACAGGACTGCCGAACGAACCACAAAGTTTGCCGGGGACAGGGCCAGAGGTAAAAACATATTTGCTGCCTATAGCCTGGAAGAGTTTGTAGATTCCCTCAAAAAACCTCGGAAGATAATGCTTATGGTAAAGGCGGGAAGCCCTGTAGATGAAAATATCAAAGCCCTGATACCGCTACTTGATAAGGGAGACCTTATTATTGATGGGGGTAATTCGTTTTATAAGGATACCATAAGAAGAAGCAGCCAGCTTGCCGAAAAAGGTATCCTATTTATGGGTACCGGAGTATCAGGCGGGGAAGAGGGAGCCCTTCTCGGACCAGCGATGATGCCCGGGGGCCAGAAAGATGCATATGTCCTGGTAGAGGATATATTTGAAAATATATCTGCAAAAGCAGATGACGGGATTCCATGTGTATCATATATAGGAAGCGACGGGGCGGGACATTTTGTGAAGATGGTACATAATGGCATAGAATACGGTGATATGCAGCTTATCGGGGAATGCGTGTGGGTGCTCAAAGCCGCTCTTGGCTATGATGCAGAAAAGATTGCAGATATCATGAAATCCTGGAATGATCCGGATGATGTGTTGTCATCATATCTGATCGAGATAACGGGAGACGGCATGAGGGGAAAGGACAAGGAGTCGGAAGGTTTCCTTGTGGACCGTACAGCAGATATCACCCGGATGAAAGGTACCGGAACATGGACAGTTACCAGTGCGCTTGAACTTCTTGTGCCGATACCGACAATTGCTTCAGCTGTTTTTTCAAGAGAGATGAGCCAGGACAAGAACTTAAGGCTGGCAATGTCAGCTGATATAAGACCGGCTCATTTAAAGTATACCGGGGAAGATGCCGGAAAGCTCATTAATGTGGCCCATGACGCCCTCTATATTGCAAAGATAGCTTCCTATGCACAGGGTTTTGCCCTTATGACGGCAGCTTCGGTTAAATATGGGTGGAAACTGGATATGGGAAAAATAGCCCGGGGCTGGAGGGCAGGCTGTATCATAAGGGCCCAGTTTCTTTCAAGGATCACCGAAGAATACGGAGAGGAACCGGATCTGCCAAATCTTATAGCGGCACCGGTCTTTTCGGATTTTATAAATAAAAAACTATCTAATCTTGCTCATTTCATAGAGGCTGCCCATAGTGTCGGTGTTCCAATGCTTGCAATGGACAGCGCCTATAGCTATATACTCCAGCTGGCATCACCTATAATGGTATCGGCCCAGGTAGCAGCACAGCAGAGAGACTATTTTGGAGCCCATGGATATTTCAAACTTAATAAAAATGATCCAGCTATAAAATTAAAAAGTGACGGGTCCTATCAGGAATATCACACAGAATGGATGGAAGATAGGCGTCCCGAGAAGAAGATTTAATATAAAGTATTTTGGATTTTCCTAAGGAGAATATGGAGAGAAAAGTAACCGGCAAACAACCGAATTCGAAGATGTGCTTTATCTGCGGGCTTAAGAACAATACAGGTCTTAAGGCTGCTTTCTATGAGACTGATAAAAATGAACTAGTAGCAGTCTTCAAGCCCTGTCAGGAGCATCAGGGATATCCCGGAAGGCTTCATGGAGGAATAGCTGCTGCAATACTTGACGAGACGATCGGGCGGGCTGTGACCATAGGAAAGGATGCAGATGTATGGGGAGTCACCCTGGAATTTTCTATAAAATTTAAAAAACCGATACCGCTTGAAGAGGAACTCAAGGTCGTGACAAAACTGACTGAGGACGGCCGGAGGATATTTAAGGGAATAGGGAAAATACTGCTTCCTGATGGTGAGGTGGCTGCAATAGGTGAAGGTAAATATATGAAACTTCCGATAGAAAAAATAGCAGATTTTGATAAGGATGAAAATGAGTGGAGGATCGTGCCCTCCGGAGAAGACCCGGAAATGATAAGTATATAAGATCTGAGACTTTTATATATTATTTGCCCATTTATTAATCATTCAAACATGATGTAAATGCTTGTGTCTAGACCCATAAAAACATGACTCTATGGTAACCAACAAAAAAATCACAAAAAAATATTGACAAAAAGAATAAATTAGTTAAGATACTTATTGATTTAGTTACTTAATTAAAAAATAATCATTATTATTGATTATATCTCTCTTATCTCGTTTTGAGCTCATTTATGAAGGACCAGGTATGAAAAATAGAAGAAAAATAGTAGAGGAGATCACAGAGGACATGTATTCGATCAGGCGCAAGATCGCTTCCGAGATGCATCACCTATTTGATGAGACGCAGATAACTCATCCTCAGTGGATAGTGGTTCACCATGTGAAGAAAAGCGGGATGATCAATATGAAGGACCTTGCAAATCTTTTGGGGATAACAAGCAGTGCGGCTACCCAGATAGTAGACGGATTGGTAAAAAAGGGACTCCTTATAAGAAAGAGAAATGAAGAGGACCGCAGGATATTAAATATAGAATTATCCGGTAAAGCCATAAGTAAATTTGATTCGATAAAGAGTGCGAACTTTAATACATTGTCAGCTTTATTCGATGTTCTGGATGATAAAGAACTTCAGGATTACCGTGATCTAAATAATAAGATAGCAAGCAGGATCCCGGATAAAAGTACCGGGCAGAAAGAAAAAGATTAGATGTTTAGAATAGCAAAATATCTTAAACCATTTATAGCAATAATACTTGTTTCTGTAGTATTGCTTTTTCTCCAGGCCATGGCCAATCTTGCACTTCCTGATTTTATGTCAAATATTGTAAATGTCGGCATCCAGCAGGGTGGTATAGAGAACGCAGTACCTGAGGCCATCAGAAAGAGCCAGATGGATAAGCTGACTATTTTTATGGATGATGAAAGCAGAGCTGAAGTACTTGAAAGCTATACCCTGGTCGCTATGACTTCTTCTGATAACAGGGACTACTTGAAAAAATACCCCCAGCTTGAAAATGAGGGCATCTATGTCCTAAATAAAATAAGCGGGGAAAAGACTGAAATAATAAATAAATCCATGGGCAGGGCATTTCTTGCTGTCTCAGGCATAGAACAAATGATAGCTGATCCTGAAAATGCGGCAGCTTCCGGCGCTCTTATGGGTTTTGATGCATCAAAGATACCTGAGGGTATGACAGCTGATGAAGTCTTTGCTATGATCGGGAATCTACCCGATGCACAATTATCAGGGCTACTTACAACAATAAATGAGCAGTTTGATCTGCTTGGTGACAGCATGGTCACTCAATCAGCCGTAAGGTCAGTAAGTGCCGAATACTCAGCCCTCGGTATGGACACAGACGGGGTGCAGAGTAGATATATATGGCATGCAGGACTCCTGATGCTTCTTCTATCCCTTGGGGCTGCTGTTTGTGCAGTTTCCGTAGGCTATCTGTCTGCAAAGGCAGCTGCAGGACTGGCAAGAAACCTCCGTGAAAAAGTATTTAGCAGGATCGAAAGTTTTTCAAATACTGAATTTGATAAATTCTCTACTGCATCCCTTATTACCAGATCGACAAATGATATCACCCAGATCCAGATGCTTGTCATCATGTTAATAAGGATGGTCATCTATGCTCCAATACTTGGAATAGGTGGTATAATACTTGCGCTCAATAAAAGCACATCGATGTCCTGGGTAATCGGTCTGGCAGTAATTGTTATTATCTGCCTCATAATAGTCATATTTTCTGTGACACTGCCAAAATTCAGGAAGATGCAGAGCCTTATTGACAGGCTCAGCCTTGTGACCCGTGAGGATCTCTCGGGAATGATGGTCATCAGGGCCTTTAATACTCAAAAATTTGAGGAAAAGCGCTTTGACAAGGCAAATGTAGACCTTACCAAAACATCCTTGTTTGTTAATAGGGCAATGGTCGTATTGATGCCTGCAATGATGCTGGTTATGAACGGTGTATCTCTTCTCATAGTCTGGGTGGGAGCTCACCAGGTAGCCCAAGCCAATATACAGGTAGGAGATATGATGGCCTTCCTCCAGTATGCCATGCTAATAATTATGTCATTTTTAATGCTTTCGGTCATGTTTATAATGATTCCCAGAGCTTCGGTCTCTGCCGGAAGAGTGGCAGATGTGCTGGAAACTGAATCTATTATCCGTGATCCTGAAAAACCTGTAAAATTTACTATGCCAGCACAGGGTAAGGTGGATTTTAAGAATGTCTCATTCCGCTATCCTGAGGCAGAAGAAGATGTGATCCATGATATAAGCTTTACTGTCAGGCCCGGTGAGACAACTGCTGTAATAGGATCGACCGGTTCCGGCAAATCAACGCTGGCCACCCTTCTACTGAGATTCTATGATATCAGCCGCGGGCAGATACTTGTAGATGGGATTGATATAAGGGAAGTTACACAGCATGACTTGAGGGAAAAGATCGGATATGTTCCTCAAAGAAATATTCTCTTTAGCGGTACGATTGAAAGCAATCTCCATTATGCAGATGAGGATGCAAGCGGGGAGAAAATAAAGGAAGCAGCAGAAATCGCCCAGGCACTTGAATTTATCAGTTCAAATCCTGATGGTTTTAATACCGATATATCCCAGAGTGGAAAAAATGTTTCAGGAGGTCAAAAACAGAGGCTTTCAATAGCGCGTGCATTAGTAAAAGAACCAGAGATACTTGTGCTCGATGACTGTTTTTCCGCACTTGATTTTAAAACTGATAAGGCTCTCAGGAAGGCCCTTAAAAAATACTCTGCAAAAACAACTCAATTTATTGTTGCACAACGTGTGGGAACTGTTATGAATGCCCAGCAGATCATAGTGCTTGATGAAGGCAAGATTGCAGGCAAAGGTACACACAGGGAGTTAATGGAGAGTTGTGAGACCTATAGGGAGATCGCCCTGTCCCAGCTCAGCAAGGAGGAACTGGCATGAGTGATAAATCCAGAAAAACAAAAGGAAGATCTTCGGGCTCAACAGGTTTTGAAGGATTTGGCAGAAGCAGACAGCGTCCGGGAGGCGGAGGCGGTCATATGGGCTTTGGACCTCGCGGCGGAGGAATACAGATGCAGGGTGAAAAACCGCAAGACTTCAAGGGTACCTTAAAGAAGTTCATACAATATATTGGAAAGTTTAAAGCACAGGTACTGGTGGTGATGATCTTTGCCGCGGTATCTACCGCATTTGCAATAGTTGGACCTAAAATAATAGGTAATGCTACAACTAAACTTTTTGAGGGAGTCATAGGGTCCATTTCCGGGACCGGAAATGGTATTGATTTTAAATATATTGGTAATATTATCCTTATAGCATTGGGTCTGTACGCGGCATCTGCACTATTCTCATATGTGCAGGGATGGGTAATGTCCGGTGTCTCCATGAAGATCACCTACCGTTTCAGGAGGGATATATCTAAAAAGATAAACAGGATGCCCTTTAAGTATTTTGATGATACAAATCAGGGCGAGGTGCTCTCGCGTGTGACAAATGATGTCGATGCGATAAACCAGACACTAAACCAGAGTCTTACGCAGATAATAACCTCGGTTACGACTGTAATCGGTATACTTATAATGATGCTTACCATAAGCAGGATAATGACATTGGTGTCAATCCTCATAATCCCACTTTCACTTGTAATGATAATGACTGTAGTCAAACGTTCCCAGAAGTATTTTAAGCAGCAGCAGGATTATCTGGGACATTTAAACGGTCACGTTGAAGAGATGTTTGGCGGGCACAATGTGATGAAGGCCTTTAATGGCGAGAAAAAGAGCATAGAAAAGTTCAATAGCTTTAACAATGTTCTTTATGGAGCAGCATGGAAATCACAGTTCCTGTCAGGACTGATGATGCCAATAGCATTCTTTGTAGGAAATCTGGGCTATGTTGCAGTAGCGGTACTCGGTGGATGGCTTGCAGTACAGGGAAAGCTGTCCGTAGGAGAGATCCTGGCCTTCATATTATATGTAAGGACATTTATGCAGCCCATTTCACAGATTGCAAATATTTCTAATATCCTTCAGCAGACTGCAGCTTCTGCGGAGCGGGTATTCGAGTTCCTTGGAGAAAAGGAAGAAACCCCGGATACAAAAAATCCGGTAAAACCTTCCAGCATCTCCGGAAGTGTTAAATTTGATGATGTCCACTTTGGATATAAACCTGAACAGACGATCATTAAGGGCTTTTCAGCTGATGTAGAACCAGGACAGAAAATAGCCCTTGTAGGCCCTACCGGTGCCGGAAAGACCACTATGGTAAAACTACTTATGCGTTTTTATGATGTAAATAGCGGCGGCATATTTGTAGATGGTAATAATATAAAAGACTTTACCCGAAAGGACTTGAGGTCAATATTCGGGATGGTTCTCCAGGATACCTGGCTCTATAATGGGTCCATCATGGAGAATATAAGGTATGGCAGGCAGGACGCAAAAGATGAAGAAGTGATCGAGAGTGCAAAGATCGCTTACGTAGATCATTTTGTACACACACTTCCAAAAGGTTATGACCATGTGCTCAATGAGGAGACTTCAAATATTTCCCAGGGGCAAAAACAGCTTATAACTATCGCAAGGGCGATACTTGCTGATCCAAAAATACTGATCCTTGATGAAGCTACAAGCTCGGTAGATACACGTACAGAGCTTCTGATCCAGAATGCAATGGATAATCTGATGAAGAACCGGACAAGTTTTATAATAGCACACAGGCTTAGCACGATCCGGAATGCCGACCTTATACTAGTGATGGATAATGGTGATATTGTAGAGCAGGGAAACCACTCCCAGCTTCTGGAAAAGAACGGCTTCTATGCAAATCTCTATTACAGCCAGTTTGAGAACGGTAATTATCTTTCACAGGACTAAACAATCTATGTCCACAATAAAAGCTACGGATTTTTGTTAAATGATAATTTAATGATATTTATTAGAATAGATAGAGATTATTTAATATAATTTATAAGGATGATCGAATCAGAAGAACTTAAGAAATTCTATAAAAAGAAAAGATAAAAATATGAAGAACCTTGCTATAGTATGTGATGTAATGAAAAATGAATTTGAAGAATATAAAAGACAAAACCATAACAGCCTGGATTGTGTCTTCCTTGAGCAGCATCTCCATGATATTCCGGACATTATGAGAGTGAAACTGCAGGAAGAAATTGATAAGGTTGGAGATGAATATAAAAATATTATTTTGGGCTATGGGCAATGCAGTAATGGGGTAGTGGGCTTAAAGTCTGATAAGCACGAGATAATAATACCTAAAGTTGATGACTGTATAAGTCTATTTTTAGGTTCAAGAGAAAGATATATAGAGGTATTTAAAAAAGATCCGGCTACATATTACCTATGTAAAGGGTGGATCGAATATGGAGCCGATCCCTACAGAGGGTATCTCATATGGACCGGGCAAGAAGATAAAATTCCAAAGGAATGGTTCAGGGCCAGGGAACGTTACGGGAAAAATTATGATGAACCAATGATCAAGTTTCTTGTAACTGAAATGTTAAAGAACTACAAAAGAGTCGTTCTTATAAATAATGATGATATTGATAAGATACACAGAGATTACGCAGAAGATATGGTTGCCTTTATGAGCGATGTCTTAGAGAAAGACATAGAATTAAAGGAGATAAAAGGATCTTCCAGGCTCCTTAAGATGCTGGTAGACGGAAGCTGGGACAATGATGAGATCATCAGGGTGAGACCCGGACAAAAGATATCTCAGGAGCACTTTTTTAATGATTAGCAGGTAGATATATTATGCTTTCTCGATCTGCACAAGACTCGTGTTTGAGGTAAGTGCACCTGTAGGAGATTTTTTATCCAGGGTAAGTACATTTAGACAGTGGTACATTTTCCCAGCATTCCAAAGAACCTGGCAGAGACCTGAGCGCAATTATTTAAGGTGGAAAGTGAACCTGAACCGGGTATAAAATAAATGGATTCAGTCCCATATTCCTTTATTACGGTTTTGAATTTATCTGCAATAATATCCAGAGCTTCATCCCATGAAATGGCCTCAAAATCACTACTGCCTTTTTCTCCAATTCTTTTTAAAGGAGTCTTTAAACGGTCCGGGCTGTACAGCACATTTTTCTGTGTAAGACCTCTGGGACATGCACTTATATTTAAACCCTCCGCATTTTTTGATCTTATTTTTATGACCTTATTGTCCCTGACATGTACTTCAAGAAGGCAGCGCCCTCCACAGTCATAGCTGCAGGTGGTAGTAATAATATTATTTCTTCTTGTGACCTTAAGTTTATTATTCATATTTTCCATTCAATGCATGACTTGAAGACTGCCCCTCTTCTTTTGTTGATAGCTTAATATAAATCAAAAGATGGGACAAGATATCTAATTCATTACCAGTGAAATCATAAAGACTGGTAGAGAATTTTTACAATATAATTTCCTTGAATTTGAAAATAAAAAAGATAAAACATATTAACTTATCAGTGATATAAAACCAGAATTTGACTGATTCGGGGCGAATGGCGGAGGCGGTTCACCTAGCGTAGGGTGTATTAATCCAGAGAAAAT
>CAZKVA010000071.1:4886-9075 GCA_964556035.1 uncultured Actinomycetota bacterium | reverse complement strand
AAAATCCATACATATAGGATGATAGCAGAACTTTTTGGTAAAGCCCACGGCTACTGCAGAGGAGTTGGAGGAGGTATGCATATTGCCGACTTTGAGCTCGGCCACCTTGGAGCCAATGCAATAGTTGGTGGCCATGTACCCATAGCGGCAGGTGCTGCTATGTCAGCCCGGTATAGGCAGGATAAAAACCTCATACTATGCCTTGCAGGAGACGGGTCTTTTAGCAATGGCGTGGTCCTTGAATCACTCAATATAGCTAGTATGGCCCAGTTTAAAAATGGGCTTATGGGCAGAAAGTTCGGGCTGCCCATTATCTTTGGTATTGTAAATAATCAGTATGCCATGTCGGGCCAGTCAGTAGGAGAGACTACAGGTATTGATTTTATGGCCAGAAGGGCCGCCGGGTTCGATACAGATCTCATGCATGCAGAGGTGGTAGACGGCATGGACGTACTGGCTGTGGCAGATTCTGTAAAAAGGGCAGCTAGTATAATAAAAAAAGGAGATGGTCCGGTACTGCTTGAGTTTATGACATACCGTTATAAGGGCCACAGCCTCTCAGATCCACTGACCTATCGTGACCGGGAAGAACTGGCCCAGTGGAGGGCCAGGGATGCGATATCTACATATGAGAAAAAACTACAAAAAGCAAAGTTTCCCAAAAGCCAGGGAGGAAATATAACTGAAAAGGATATAAAAGCCCTAAACAAGAAAGTAAGTGAAAGGAATGCTGCCATGGCGGTCTTTGCAGCCGCCGCAGATCACCCCGAAGGGGAAAGCATGCTCACCCACCTTTTCTCATCCAAAACCGAAGACGGGGTCCCTAAAGAGTATTCCAAACCAAAACCTGCCTCCCCTCTTCCAAAATATGACAGGGATGAGAATGGCCAGATAAATGCACGAATTGCTATAAGGGAAGCGATCATAGAGGAGATGGCAAGAGACAGAAGGGTCATTACCTTTGGTGAAGATATTGCCGACTATGGCGGAGCATTTGGTGTGACAAATGAACTACTTAAAACATTTGGACGTGACAGGGTCTTTAATATATCCATCTCTGAAGCTGGCATGGTAGGGGCGGCAGTGGGTATGGCCATGACAGGACTTAAACCCATTATAGAGATCATGTACAATGATTTTATCATGCAGGCACTTGGCCAGATCGGAAACCAGGCAGCCAAATGGAGCTATATGTCAGGAGGCCAGATAAGCGTTCCCATGGTACTTAGAACCACCATAGGTGGTGGAAAGGGCTATGCCGGGCAGCATTCCCAGTCTCTTGAGGCCCTGGTTACCCATATACCTGGTTTAATAGTTGTAGCACCAGCTTCAGCCTATGACTTTAAGGGACTTTTAAAGTCAGCTATAAGGGAGGAGAACCCGGTTATTTTTTTTGAACAGCAACTCATCTATAATAGCCTTGGAGTAGTCCCCGAAGATGAATATCTAGTCCCCATAGGAAAGGCAAAAGTGCTAAGGCAGGGAAAAGATATAACCATTGTATGCTGGTCCTATATGGTGGAGCAGTCACTTAAAGCAGCTGAAATACTCCAGGCTGAGGGGATATCAGCAGAAGTCATAGATATAAGGACACTAATACCACTGGATATTGATACCATTGCATCTTCTGTAAAAAAGACAGGAAAAGCAGTAGTTACTTCCCAGGAAGTTACCCAGAGTGGTTTTGCCTCAGAAATCATAGCCCAGATACAGGAGTCTTGCTTTGATTGGCTTGATGCACCCATCCAAAGGCTTGGAGCTCCCAATGGAATACCACCCTCAGCAGAGAACCTGGAAAAGCTGTTCCTGCCTGATGCAGAAAAACTGGTCAGGATAATAAAGGAAAAATATTAAAATCATCAATACTGTAATTTATAGGATTTACCCATGGATAAACATGATCTTCGCAAGATGAAAAAACTAGTATTATTTGGAGCAGGTAATATTGGACGTTCATTCATAGGGCAGTTATTTAGCAGGTCCGGTCATGAAGTAGTTTTTGTAGACATCGTGGAGCCAATAATCGAAGCGCTAAATCAAAGGAGATCTTATAATGTCATCATAAAGGGTGATAAGGAAGAGATAATAAATGTTAACCATGTACGCGGAGTTTTAGCATCAGATAAGGATGAAGTAGTAGAAGAAGTAAGCACCGCAGACATTATTGCCTCCTGTGTCGGCAATAATGCTTTACCTCATATTATTCCCCTGATAGCTAAGGGACTTACCAAAAGATATGAAAGAGATAAAAATCTCCCCCTCGACATAATAATAGCATTGAACATGCGGGATGCAGCAGAATATTTTGAGAAGGAATTATCTAATAATGTCGATGATGATTATCCATTAAATAAAATAATAGGTCTTGTAGAGACCAGTATCGGTAAAATGGTCCCTATAATGACAAAAGAAGACATGAAAGCAGATATTTTACAGATTTTTGCTGAACCATATAATAATCTTACCCTGGATAAAAAGGCTTTTAAAAATCCAATACCAGATGTTAAGGGTCTTTCCCCAAAAGATAATATGAAAGCATGGGTCGACAGGAAATTATTTATCCACAATCTTGGGCATGCAGTGATCACATATCTTGGTCATTTACATGATAGAAAGTTTATTTATCTGCATGAGGCACTTGCCGTACAAAGATTATATGATCAGACCAGAGAAACGATGGTGCAGTCAGCTGAGATATTAAAGAAAGAATACCCAGGTGAATTTACCACAAAAGATCTGGAGGACCATATTGATGATCTACTGAAAAGATTCATGAATAAAGCTCTGGGAGATACGATTTATAGAGTTGGAAGAGACCTTCTAAGGAAATTAGGGCCAGAGGACAGATTGGTTGGAGCTATAAAAATGGGATTGGCACACAATATGAATGTGGATAAGATCCTTTATGCTCTGGTTTGCGGTTTCTATTTCAGGGCTGTCGATGAATCAGGCGATATGTTTGAAAAGGATATTGAATTTGTTGAAAAATACTTTAAAAAAGGCATAGGGCATATACTTGCAAATGTATGTGGATTCAGCAAAGAAAAGCATAGGGATATTATCTGGAAGTGTAAGGAATACTCAGAAGAAATTAAGGCATTATATAAAATTAAAGGATAGAAATATGAGCAGGCTTGAAAAATACCTGAATAAATCAGCGATTATTGAGACCAAAAAATGATATACACTCTAACTCTAAATCCAGCATTAGATATAACCATTGCAACTGATGTCATAAAAAAAGACAGTATCAACAAGACAAAACTGAGATCAGTATCAGCAGGAGGTAAAGGATTTAATACCTCCAGAGGACTTAACTGTCTTAAAATCGATAATACTGCTATTGCCTTCTGTGGTGGTCTATTTGGTGATGATATGAAAAAAATTCTGGAAGAGGAAGAAATAAGAACCAGGATTATCCCCATAAAGGACAGTATTAGAATTAATGTAAAAGTGGTCGAAAAAGAAAGTAAAAAAATAATCGAGCTCAATGAGAAGGGACCTCTGATACAGCAGGATGAGATGGATTCTTTGGTTTTTATATTACAGAAACTTAAGCCTAAACCAGAATATTTTGTAATATCCGGTAGCCTGCCTGACAAAACTGATGTCAGGACCTATAAAAAGATAATAGAAATATTAAAAACTGATAAAATAATAACGTTCTTAGATGCTTCGGGACCAGCACTCTATCATGGGATGCTTGCACTTCCAGATATAATAAAAATAAATAAATATGAATTTTTAGAAGTATGCGAAAAATATTTCAAAATCAAACAAGAAGAATTAGTAGCCGATCTGCTGGATAAAGGTATAAATATAATAATGATAACTGATGGTCCCAATGATATCATCTACTTTGATAAAACAGGAACGTATAGCATAACTCCATCCAGTATATCAGGACCATACATAACAGGAGCTGGAGACTCTGTAAATGCAGGTCTTATATACGGATTAATAAAGAATTATACTATTGAGAAAAAATTAAAATTTGCTACTGCTTGTGGAAATGCAAACATTTTAAGCACAACCCCGGGGAAGTTTGAAATGAAAATGGTAAATAGGATACTTCCAGATATTAAAGTAAATAAGATCAGTTCTAAATAATTACTGGAGATGCTGACTCCAATGTGATTTGGTTTATAACTTTGGTTTGATTTGGCGGAGAGGGAGGGATTCGTTCCTT
>CAZKVA010000071.1:0-4786 GCA_964556035.1 uncultured Actinomycetota bacterium | reverse complement strand
TCAATTTGATTTGGTTTATAACTTTGGTTTGATTTGGCGGAGAGGGAGGGATTCGTTCCTTCGTCTCACTTCGTTCGCTGCGGAGACGCAGACTCCCTCGCTTTCGCTCAGTCCGTCTTTTCGAATCCAGACAACATGGATCCACCATGTTGCCACTTACTGGCTTCAATTTGATTTGGTTTATAACTTTGGTTTGATTTGGCGGAGAGGGAGGGATTCGAACCCTCGAGGCGGGGTTAAACCCGCCCAACCGCTTAGCAGGCGGTCCTTTTCAGCCACTCAAGCACCTCTCCTAATGATGTAGCAAAGAATATAATAACAGATTTCTTAAAAAAATCATCACTTCATTAAAAACTAATACTAACAAATTTCAAATTTTCATTTTAGAATGAAATCAGAAGATATCTTAAGAATGCTCAAGCAGCTTGAGCCAGTTTAAATCCTTTTTAATCAATTTCCTCAAATTCATAATCACCATTACCGATTTTCATTTCTTCAAGGATCTTTATCTGATCATAGGGGTCTTTTCCAAATATCTTCTCGAAAAGATGCTTTCCTTCCCTCAGTTCTCTTCCCTTGGGTAATGAATCTGGTAGTAAGTTTTCTGCTTTAATCATATCTAATGAAGCTTTATCTATAGCTGCCATATCATTTGAGGCCATAATACCAATATCGGGTACAAGAGAGGGCGTAGAGAAACCCCAGCAATCACATAGCATGGTTAAACTTAGAAGTACATTTATATAATAAATCTTATCCTTATCAAATGTATCCAATACTTTTTTTGTAGCAAGAGCCATTCCTTTTTGAAAATCAACAAATCCTTTTGAACTAAAAGTCAGTGCATTATTTGGACAAATCTCAACACAATGCTGGCAGTAAGTGCAGTTATGATAGAATATCTCGTACTTCCCTTCATCATTGAATTTATTTGCTTTATACCGGCATTCATCTATGCAAGCATCACAGTGATCACAAAGTTCCCCGTCCCAGTCAATACCTCCCTCTAGAGCATGCAGGTTCCTTCTTGTGTTCTGGGAGACACATCCCATGGCAATATTTTTAAGAGCTCCGCCATAACCGCAAACTCCATGGCCCTTCACATGTGAAAAGTCGATCAGTACTTCAGCATCATGGATATTTCCTGCAACCTGGACTTCTTTTAAGGTCTTAAAATCAACCTTCTTGGAATAATAATATTTATCAGCTTGTCCTGCTACGGGAAGAAAAGGTACATCAAGAATATCGCTTGAATACCCTCTATTCCTTGCTCCCCTTACTCCAAAATTATCATTATTGATGTGAAATATATCTGTAATAAATATTTTGCCTCCTGCATCTTTTAAGGCATCAACCAAAATCCTTACAAAAAGCGGATGTATGGTAGTATAGCCAAGACCTCCACCCAGATGCATTTTTAAAGCGACTGTCTTACCTTCCACCATCTCTTTTAATGGTATAGACTTTAGCATCCTGATGAATTTTGCAGGAAGAGTTGCTTCCTTGTCTAACTTATCAAATTTTACTGAAGAGAATTTAACTTTGGATTTAACCATAATATTTTTACCCCTATGTTTCCACTTTATGATTCCATCCTACCTAGCTTAACAGTATTTCACTGGCACGCCTGGAGGGATTCGAACCCCCAACCTTCGGATTCGTAGTCCACTGCTCTATCCAATTGAGCTACAGGCGCGCACCAATATATTCTAATTGATTTATATTTTTTTATCATCAGGAAATTTAAAGATATTATTGTTTTTAAGTGTAAGCAATTCTATTTGACTTCCTGGTTGTCCATGTCTTTACCTTCAGTAATACTGTAGAATCTATCCTTCCAGAATATTCCTCTTCCGTATTTTGCTTGATATACTGAATTTACCGAAAGGACAGCTATGTATAACATAGAAAGCGGGTGAAGAAATATATCGGGAAACCTGCTTTTAAACCGGAAAGTCATCGCAATTCTTATAAATAGAATAATCGATACCTGGGAAAGTATTAGTATGTTTACTATCAAGGGCCAATTAAAAATATATAACCCTAGTGGCAAGAAAAAAACTGGTAGCATAAACAAAAGCATAATAAACGATATTACAGCTCCCAGTTTAATAACACTATAATTCATTGCGGCAAAAATAAACTTTGAAAAACCTCTTACTACATTCTTAAATCCATCATACATCCTGCAATATATTGTCTCTCTACCATCAAAGACCATAAATCTGTAACCGAATTTTTTTACCTGTTTCGATATTGCAACATCTTCGACAATATCATTTTTTATAGATCCATGTCCACCAATTGATTTGTAAACTGACCTTTTAAAAAGCATAAACTGTCCATTTGCCATGCTTATCCTTGGACTTCTTGTCTTTCTTATCATACCTAATGGCATAAGGGCCAGAACAGCAAGATTTATAAATATCACTACCATTCTTTCATGCACTGACACCATTATCTGTTTTGGAAATACAGACAAAACATCAAGCCTTGTTGAAATCAAAGCTTCGAGTGAAGATGATATGGAATTTGGAAAATGTAATGTATCTGCATCTGTGAAAACATAGTATTTCCCGGTTGCTTCCATGGATAATTGATGGCATGCATAGGATTTACCCTTCCATCCCCTACCAAGGGAGCACCCCCTGATAAGTCTTATCCTTGTATCTTTTTTCGATATCTCCTCTACGACCCGGCTGGTCTCATCACTTGAATTATCATCAAGCACTAGTATCTCAAGATTGTGATAATCTTGCTTGCTTAGGGATCTCAGGCACCTGCCAATATTTTTCTCCTCATTTCTTGCAGGTATAAGGACTGATACAAGCGGACCTTTTTTTAACGTTTTAAGAGGAAGGATAAACTTAGAGACATTTTTATATACGATATTATTTATAATAAAATTTAACAGGATTAAAGCAAGCAAGGCAGTTATTGCGTATTGATAGTATAAAAAATATTCCATAATATAAATTATAGTTTAAATTATGGAATATTTTACCATTACTAAAAATAAAGTAAATTTATTTTACAGCTTGTAATCTATCAGTTCAGTTCGTTTAGTTCTTTTAGGAGTCCATCGAGCTCTATACCATAGGTTTTGGATATCATCCCCAGAGTCAGCACTTTAGCTTCATATGCAGCCATTGCACAATGGAGGCACGGTAGCTCGTATTTTGCTATGATAGCAGTGGTTTCGGGTGTTTTTAATACTTCCTCAAGTTTTGTATCTTCCGAATATTTATTCGTCATTATAACCTCAAATCCTTTAATTTAAAATTACTTTCCTTCATCAACATCCCTGATATTATATACCCTTGGCTGATATAATCAATCTGATGCATGTATCTCTAAAGATCACTCTCAGTAATTAATTTACTATAATTACTATAGCAATAGTACTATATACTATTATAATGAATTTTTCTATAATTCTATAGATCAACAATGCTCCATATTTATTAAAAAAAATATTAATGCTATCATGATTTAAATGATCTATCAGTACTAATACAGCAATAAGATCACTCAAATACTTAAAAATTTTCATATTTTGGAGGTAGTATGGTTCCCAAATTATCCCCTTCTAAACTTAAAATTAAGTTTGACCACAAAAAATTAAACTGCAGATCTACAGAAGAACTCATCCCGCTTAAAGGAATTATCGGACAGGACAGGGCAGTAAAAGCCTTAAAGTTCGGACTAAATATCGAAGATGGAGGTTTTAATATTTTTGTAGCAGGATACTCCGGGACCGGCAGGATGACAGGGGTAAAGAATTTTGTGGAAGAGCTGGCAAAGAATAAACCAGTACCGCCTGATTGGGTCTATGTCAATAATTTTAAAAATTCTTATGAACCAAAAGCATTAAAACTTCCGCCAGGAAAAGGGAAGGTCTTCGCAGACAATATGGGTCTTTTTATAAGTTCTATCAGAGAGCTTCTACCAAAGACATTTTCCAGTAAGGATTATGCTGAGAAAAAGGAATCTATTACCAGGGGTATAGAGGAAGAAAAAAACAGGCTTCTTCAAAACCTCAGGAAGAAAGCACATCAGCAGGGTTTTGCTTTAAAGACTACACAGATAGGTCTGTTTGTGGTCCCGGCTATTGGTGGAAAACCAATGACAGAGAATCAGTATTTAGATCTTTCACAGAAACAAAAAGATGAAATACAATCCAAGAAAGTGGGGGTAAATAAAGCACTTCAGGATACAGTAAATAGGATCAGGAACCTCGACAGGAAGATCAATAATGAAGTAAAAAAACTAAACCATAAAGTGGCACTATACAGTATTGAGAGATTTGTAAATGATATAAAAGAAAATTATAAAGATAATCAGGGTATCCAGGACTATATTGATGAAGTAGAAAAAGATATTCTTAAAAATATAAATAACTTTCTCCCTTCAAAACCCACCAAAGGAGCAGCACCTAATATATTCCCATGGATGAAGGAACTGCCATTTAAAAAATATGAAGTAAATGTGCTGGTGGATAATTCCGGGTTTAAGGGTGCCCCTGTAATCATAGAGCAGAATCCCACTCACCAGAACCTATTCGGAAGAATAGAAAAGGAAGCTCAATTTGGAGTATTATCTACAGACTTTACAATGATACATCCGGGTTCATTGCACAAAGCAAATAATGGTTTTATAGTAGTGCCGGTAGAGGATCTTTTTAAAAATATCTTTTCTTGGGATAGCCTTAAAATGTCTTTAAGGGATAAAAAGATAACTATTGAAGAACCTGGTGAAAAACTCGGAATGATATCAACCAAGGGCT
>CAZKVA010000070.1:0-9097 GCA_964556035.1 uncultured Actinomycetota bacterium | reverse complement strand
TTTATTTTCTTCAGCCCACCCGGATCATGGACCGGAAGCGTATTGAGAAAGATTTCCATTTGATCGGTGCCCTGCTAAAGTATCCTCCATTTTTGAATGAATTCGAAAAAAATAAGGAGCAACAAATCATTCTCCATATCACGGGTCCGGTGCCCATTGAACACAGGGTCGATCTTGAAAATATATTGAGGGCCCATATTGATGTGGTCTCTCAGGTACCGGAAAATATTGCCAACCGCCTGTTTTTAGCATTTTCAGTAGGAACCAATGAACACCATTCGTTCCATGAAAAAGATCTCAAACGACTCACAATTGAAGATATTTACCAGTTGGCAACTATAGTACTTTTCCCCAGCGAAACAGAAGGACGTGGTCTGCCCATTATAGAATCCGGTGCTGCGGGAATTCCTATTATATGTAGCCGGTACAGGCCCGTAGAAATTTTTGATGATGTTGTAGGAAAAGATCTGCCAGAGGTCCAACAGATATATTATATTCCATTTCCTGAAAAAGATTTCTCAGAATCTTTTTTAGGTAAGATAACCGGGCTCTTATCGGACCCAAAAAAGCGGGAACAGTATAAAAAGCACAATACCCGGGCTACCCACCAGAGATACAGCGCGGAGGTCATGCATGAAAATTTCTATAAATACCTGGATGAATTATTAAACACAAAATAAGGATGAAAAAATGAATA
Source organism: uncultured Actinomycetota bacterium (assembly GCA_964556035.1). Classification (GTDB taxonomy): domain Bacteria; phylum Actinomycetota; class Humimicrobiia; order Humimicrobiales; family Humimicrobiaceae; genus M55B120. The sequence continues at coordinate 8,400 of CAZKVA010000070.1, read as the reverse complement.
TAGGATTTATTGAAGATACACATTTGCGGGGCGGTACCCAGATCTGGGTAACGGAAGCTAATAAGTTTTTTTTGGACCACGGGGAAGAGACAATGATCCTGGCTCCTACTGGAAGTTTTGTCGCCCGGGAATGTAAAAAAGCAGGTGCGCAGGCATTTACTTATGATTATGAAAAAGTTGTATCAAAGAATACTGAAAACAAAAAAATCTGGACAGAGGCCCTGCAAGCATATGATGTAGCTGTTTGCACCGTTCACCCGCCCCGGAATTCTTTTCATTGCTCAGTTTTTGCCGGTGAATGCATTAAGGAAAATAATATTGACACGATTCTCATTCCAAAAACCGGGACCATTGTTCCGGAATATGAACGGAAATTCTATCTTCCGGATGAATCGATCCGCTCAACAGTGATAGCAATTACAGACTTTACATACAGATATCTGATCGATTCATATAAAATTCCCGTTGATCGGGCAGAATTGATCTATCAGGGAACTGATGTGAAGCGCTTTACTTCAAATGAGGAGAGAAAAAGAGATTCTCTCAAGCGGTACCCGCTCCCGGAGAATGCTTCCCCTGTACTGGGTAATGTAGGAATGTTTGAAGAAAGGAAGGGACAAACCGTCTTACTGGAGGCAGTATCAAAATTGGTCAAAGATTGCTTTCCTGACCTTCATTTGATCTTTGTTGGTGAGGGACCTGACGAACAGATACTAAAAGACAGAGTCCGGGAAATGGGACTGGATAATAATATTACCTTTTTCCCATTTACTCGGGAACCGATGTATGTTTTTGAAAGAATTGATATTCTTGTACTTTCCAGTTTATACAAAGAAGGTCTTCCGAATGTATTGCTCGAGGCTATGTCTATGAATGTACCGGTGGTTTCTTCAAAAATGGCTGGAGTTCCGGAAATTATAAAAGACGGTAAAACAGGATATATGGTAGAACCCGGTAAAAGTGGACAGTTGGCAGATGCCATTTCTAAATTGTGGTCAGACAGGACCGTCTACAAAAAGATAGGCAGGAATGGGCGCAAGCTAATGGAAGAAAGTTTTAATAAAGAAGTGCAGTTTGCTGAATTCCTGAAATATTTCCACCGGATCACCGGAAAATAATAAAGACAAATGATTTGGAAAAATAATATTATTGGAGTATTATAAAATACCTGAAATTATAATTTATCCTTTTTAAATATGGCAAAAACAATTGAAGAGATCAACCAGAAAATTAAGAACGGTTCTGCGGTCGTTTTAAATGCAGAAGAGATAATAGACTATGTAAAGGAAAAGGGTGTTAAGAAAACCGCTAAAGAAGTAGATGTAGTCACTACTGCTACTTTTGGACCGATGTGTTCTTCGGGGGCATTTATAAACTTCGGCCATTCCGATCCGCCAATAAGAATGTCAAAGGTATGGCTAAATGATGTGCCTGCTTATGCCGGTATAGCGGCTGTTGATGTATATATAGGAGCAACAGAGCTTTCCGAGACAGAAGGCATTAAATATGGCGGTGCACATGTCATAGAGGATCTTATAGCAGGAAAGCCTATTAAGTTAAAAGCCACATCCCCCGGTACGGATTGTTATCCGCGTAAAGAGATAGAAACATTTATTACCAGGGAAACCGTTAATCAAGCATACCTTTATAATCCAAGGAATGCCTATCAAAACTATGATGTTGCCACAAATTCGTCCAACCGGACGATCTATACATATATGGGGAAACTTCTCCCCCGGTTTGGAAATGCTACTTTTTCCAGTGCGGGACAATTAAGTCCTCTGCTGAACGATCCTTACTACAGGACAATAGGGATTGGAACAAAGATCTTTCTCGGAGGAGCAGATGGATTCGTTTCATGGATGGGAACTCAGCATAATCCTCAAAAGGAGAGGCTCGCCAATGGTACACCTGTAGGTCTTGCCGGGACAATTGCTGTTACAGCTGACCTCAAAGAGATGTCTACTGATTATATAAGAGCCTGCACCTTTACAAAATACGGTGTCTCACTTTTTGTAGGGATTGGGATACCGATACCTGTAATAGATGAAGAGATGGTGGAGTTTTTAAAAGTCACTGATGAGGACATAACAGTAGGTATTACCGACTACTCGGTCCAAAGGAGGAACAAACCTTCTTATGGACAGGTTAATTATAAACAGCTGCGCACTGGAAAAATAAAGATAAATAAAAAGGATGTCCAGACAGGACCTATGTCAAGTTATGCAAAAGCATTGGAAATTGCAGACCTTTTAAAGAAAAAAATACAGTCATCTAAATTTTACCTTACAGATATGGTTCAGCCGCTGCCGCTTGAGTGTGAATACAAGTCCCTGGAAATATTGAGCCAGGAGGAACTCTGATGATAAAGAAAAAACTGGTACTTTCTTTTCCAGAAAAAGTCGTGACCAAGCCGGTAACCTATGCACTTGTCAAAGAATTTGACCTGGTCTTTAATATATTAAGAGCTGAGATAACTCCGGACATGGAAGGAAAGATGCTGATAGAGCTCCGGGGTGATAACCAGCAGATAAGGGATGCCATCGATTATCTTAATGGTGCAGGAGTTGCGGTTCAGGAAGCAGCAAAAGACATAATAATCGATAAGGATAGCTGCGTCGATTGCGGGGCATGCACTTCTATATGCATTACCCAGGCATTAACCCTCGATAAAAAGACGAAGAAATTGAAGTTTAATAAAGATAAATGTATATTATGCGGACTATGCCTTGATTGCTGTCCTGTTACTGCAATTAAGGTAAACATATAAAAATAGACTTATATTAAAATGACTTACTACTCTGCTAATTCAAATTCATCCTTTGAGGCTCCGCATTCAGGGCAGACCCAATCTTCCGGAATATCTTTAAAGCTTGTCCCTGGTTCTACACCATTGTCCGGATCACCTTTTTCAGGATCATAAATATATCCGCATACCTGGCATTCCCACTTTTCCATTGATTCCTCCCATTAGAAATATGATTTAACTAGAAGCCTATCCTATATTTTATTATCTTAAGGCCCATATCTCAAATCTTTTTTAATTTTTATAGTATAATTATTAATAGCTAAAACTATTCTGCCTGGATACAGAGTTATGCGGCTTAACCTCCAGAGCATAATAGATCTTACTTTAAAAGGCTTGTAATCTGGATCTATTGATTTAAAAGGCATAATAATTAAAAAGGGGAGCAGATTGACCAGGGACCCTAAAAAAGCCATATTAAAAATTCTTCTATTCTTTATCTTTGCAGGGCTGATCTTTAGTCTGGGCGCCTCCGGCAGCACAAGCATTATATCGCCCAATCCCATAAGTCAGCTTCCTGTTTTATCAAACGGGACAGAGACCATCTCTGAAAACACAATAGAAATTGACAGTTTTTACTCATGTAAAATAGAAGGAATAATCGAGCCATCGCTGGCAAATCACATAAAGAAGTGTCTTATCCTTGCAAGAGATTCAGGATCAGGCCTTATCATCAATATGGATACCCCGGGCGGACTCGATACCTCGATGCGGGAAATCATCACAGAAATGCTAAATACCCCGGTGCCTGTAATAGTATATGTGTCACCCGAAGGGGCAAGAGCAGCATCAGCAGGTGTATTTATCACCTATGCCAGTGATATTGCAGCAATGGGCCCTTCTACAAATATTGGAGCTGCCCATCCTGTAAATCTTGGGGGCGACCAGGAAATATCAGCAGATATCATGGAAAAAGTTGTAAATGATTCAGTCGCCTATATCAAAAACCTTGCCGCCTCCAAAGGAAAGAATGCCCGGTGGGCCGAGCAGGCAGTCAGGGAAAGCGTTTCCATTACCTCGGCAGAGGCTCTTGACCTTGGAGTAATAGACCTTATTGCGGTAGATTTCGATGATCTCATGGTCAAACTGGATGGCAAGACTATTGAAAAACTGGGGTCTACTTTTATCCTGAGGTCAGCAGGTACCGAACCGGTAGAGATCGGTATGAATTTTATGACCCGTTTACTTCATATAATATCTGATCCTAATATTGCTTATATACTCATGTCCCTTGGTATCCTTGGGATAATATATGAGTTCTCCCAGCCCGGGCTCGGAATATCGGGGGCCGTCGGGGTCCTTCTTCTAATACTCGGTTTATACGCTTTAAGCGTGCTTCCCATAAATTATGCCGGTCTCGGCCTTATAATCCTTGCTATTATTCTCTTTGTTGTAGATATACTCATGGGACTGGGGGGAATACCCTCTATCGCAGGTGTAATATCCCTTATTCTGGGGTCATTTCTTTTGATCAACACAGACGCCCCATACCTCAGGATCGCCTGGAGCCTGATTATAAGTGTAGGTGTGGTGGTATCAGGATTTTTAATAATAGTGGTCAGGGCAGTATACAAGGTCCACCGCACTCAGCCTGTGACCGGAAAAGCGGGTATGGTCGGGGAGACCGGAGTATCATCAAGTGTGCTGGCTCCCGAAGGTCAGGTAAAAGTATATGGGGAGATCTGGAGCGCAGAATCTGTTGATGGAAGCAAGATAAATAAAAATAAAAAGGTAAAGATCGAGTCAATTGAAGGATTGACCTTAAAAGTAAAAGAAATATCTAAAAACAAGAAAGAAGGAGGCTAGTATGTTTACAGGTCCTATTGTTGCAATAATATTCGGGGTCGTTATAGTCCTGATCCTGCTGATATCTGCAATAAAAATATTAAAGGAATATGAGAGAGGGGTAATATTCAGGTTCGGAAGGCTTAGAGGGGCAAAGGGTCCCGGTCTTATTTTTATCATCCCCTTTGTGGACAAGATGACAAAGGTAGACTTAAGGACAGTTACCATGGATGTCCCGCCGCAGGATATCATCACCCATGACAATGTACCTGTGAAGGTAAACGCTGTTGTTTATTTCAGGGTTATGGATCCGGCAAAGAGTATAGTAAAAATTGAAAAATTTATTCTTGCTACCTCGCAGATAGCGCAGACCACACTCAGGAGTATTCTTGGCCAGGTTGACCTTGATGATCTCCTATCAGGAAGGGAAAAGATAAACAAGGAACTTCAAAAGATAATTGACGAGCAGACAGATCCATGGGGAGTAAAGGTATCGACTGTAGAGATAAAAGATGTAGAACTGCCGCAGTCTATACAGAGGGCATTTGCAAAACAGGCTGAAGCTGAAAGGGAAAGAAGAGCCAAAATAATAAGTGCCGAAGGAGAATTCCAGGCTTCTGAAAAATTAGCAAGTGCTGCCGAGATCCTTAGCAAGTTCCCTGTTTCCATTCAGTTAAGGTTCCTCCAGACACTCAAGGAGATCGCTACGGAGCAGAATTCTACAATAATATTTCCTGTCCCGATCGATCTTGTTAATGCCTTTATAGAGAATATGGGTAAAAAGGGATAATAATAGCAGGATAATGAGATTATCTAAAAAGCTGGCTGGAAATATTAGCCATTGGAAAAAATTAGAAGGTAAGAAGACATTATTACGTCCACTTGAGAGGAGCGATCTCAAGAGATCGCTCCTATGGTTGACTGATCCAATGATAAACAAATACCTCAGCCAGAACTTTAAGGACCTGACGGAAGAGCAGGAGGGAAAATGGTTCAGCTATATTCAAGATTCTGAAGCAGATATAGTCTTTGCCATACTTGAAAAAGATTCCAGTGATCATATAGGTAACTGCAGTCTTAATAAGATAGATCACAGAAATGGAAGATGTGAACTTGGTATTGTAATCGGATATAAAGATCACTGGAATAAAGGTTTTGGGTCCGATGCAGTAGATATCCTGGTAAGCTTTGCAGTAGAAGGCCTGGAGATCCCAACTGTACGGCTAAATGTCTATGTCTATAACCGGAGAGCTATTAGAGTTTATAAAAAATGTGGTTTTAAGCTTTTAAAAGTACTTAAGAAAGATCACCTTTATAATGGAAAATACTGGGATACCCTGATAATGGAATATAACTCAAGACTGGTCAAGGATTATCAGTAAAAAGGTTAAATAGAATATAATATTATCCAACTATTTTCAATTGTTAATGCATTTATCCAAATAACCGATCATATGATAATTTTCTGAATTTTTCTTAAATCTTAATCCATTATCTCTCTTACTTATCTCTCCTGGTCTATAGAATGATACCTGTGTAAAAACCGTGGTAAATCTGTATTATTATTATTATTAACTATTATTTATACATATAATTATTTAATATTTATAATCTGATTTTTTATTAAATAGATTTATGCTAATATTGTAACAATTTTTATTAATGGTCTTATATATGTATACATACAATAGAAGAAGAAAGACGGGCCCTATAACAATTCTTTTCCTTGTGCTGTTTTCCTGCTCCATCGTGGGCCTGGGTGTGCTTTCTTATCTTGATAAGGGAAGGTTCTGGGATATGCTCCCCTATTTCTGTATCCCTATCATTGCCCTGGGCCTTATACTGGCGATATTTAATCTTGTCAGGCATAGTTCTATTGGATTTATATTTATTATCTTTTTTATTGTCTTTGTTATTGGCCTGGTGCTTTCAAGTCTATTTGGACCATATGCTTTAAAGCGTGAAGCGTCCAGGTCCTATGAAAGTAAAGAATATGATTCTGCAATATCATCATATGATCTGCTCCTTGAGCATTATCCCAATAGCCGCCATGCTGATGAAGCGCTAAAAAATATATCTTTTGCCTATTATTATGATAATCAAAACACCAAAGCTCTTTCAAGTCTTAATGAAGCTATAAGTGCAGACATAATAGATCCTCAAGAGCTTCAGGTAAAGCAGATACTTTCAGATATATATTTCAGGCTTGCCGAAAGCCATGCCGCCAGTAAGGAATATGGCCCTGCAGCTGATGACTACCAGTCTTCAGTAGATCTACTAAAACAGGTCAAGACTGGTTTTCCCGATACAGATGAGGCATTTATCGCAGCTTATAAAATACCCAAGTATCTTTTCTATGCATCCCAGAATTATATTAAGTCGGAAAACTGGGAAACTGCGATAGAAATTCTTGAAGAGATAGTATCGGAATATGCCGAGAGTGATTTCCAAAAAGACGCAGCCGATGAACTGGAAGATGCTTATCTTGACCTTGCTTCTGAACTTGGGTCCCGTTCAGAATATGAAGATGCGATTTCCTTGTTTATAAAATACCTGGAGACAGACCCTACACTTGAGAGAAATTTTCTGCTTAACCGTAAGATCAGCCAGATATTTAAGAATGCCCCGCCAAACATCATCAAAGAATATGCCGATTCCTATTATTCTGGTAAAACCTACCATGAAGCAGTCCTTTTATATACTATTCTTATAGAATTTAATCCTGAATACCTGGAAGTTGCAATACCGCCACTGGTGGATTCAAAAATATTTCTCACCAGATCATCTCCATATAATGAGACCCTTCAGCCAAAGAGAGGAAGATATATTGAATTAGAGGGTGAAAGCTTGCTGGTATTTAAAAATGATACAGATTTTTCAATGGCCTCATACCTGAAAGGCACAGGAAACTATATCATCTATATTGAAGCTGGAGAGAGTACTGAGGCCCAGATAGAGTCCGGGGAATATGAGTTGCTTATAGAGTTTGATACTGCTGACCTTTTACCATTTTTTGGTAATAGGATATATGATGAAAAGAGGACATATACCGAAGCATTTGAAATCGAAGAGCAGCAGTAATATTAGTTTCACTTAAGATAGACCTGTAACTTTCAATATCACTTCTTCTTTAGGCCTTAATCTGTTTGAAAATAGTTGACTACAAACTCAGGTCCTAAAGTTCTCAGACAGGTTCCTAACTCGCCTTTTTAAAAGGCTTCATACTATCATTGATCAAGGCTCTTAGATTATCATCAAGGAAACTCTTTACATGTTCCCCATCGGTATCCCTATTTATCTCACAACTCATTTCCATGGATGTCAGAAGTTTATCCAGTGGTTCTACAGCATCCTCGATCTGGGCAACGGTTTTTTCCTGGTCACCATATTTCAAATCCTTGACGATTGATTCTACCTTTTTATTAAAATTATCATAAGCAGTTTTTAGCGTACCGCTAAAAGATGCTTTCTGCCAGAACCATCTTCCGCTGTTTTTACTATTATAAAGGTTAAAGAGCCCGAAAAGATACCCGAGGTCAACAGATCTCTTCTCGCAAATATTCTCTATTATAAACATTCTTTTTGAAATATATGGCAGTCTTTTTAGATTTGTAAAATCTGTCACTAAAATCCCCTCCGCAATCATTAATAATCAACTTAATTATAGTAAAAATGTATTTATAATCCAATTACTATATATCTTAGCAGCCTGTCTTTCCCATTAGTGATACCGATCCTTTTGGTATTCTTTATAATAAAATCCTTATTTCCCAGATCACAATCAGCTATATAAATACCGCTCCCCGGGT